>JAAYHT010000325.1 GCA_012735285.1 Clostridiales bacterium
CACCTCATCTTTCCACTTTTTGTCCCTCCCCCTTATTATACAAATGAGGTTAATTTCATTAAGGGAGGAGGAGGAAGGATAAAACCATATATAACATTCTTAATTTAGGACATCCTTATACCACAACCGACTATCGTGGCGCTGCAATGGATTTCTTTGCTCAGAAGGTGAGCGAGCTCTCTAATGGAAATATTACAGTAAACGTATTTCCTTCTAGTACACTAACTACATCACAGGACGCTTTGAAATCAGTAGCATCCGGTAGTGCTGACATGGCTATAGGAGCTCTGTCATTCAATTCATCAGAAGTTCCTGCTTTGATCCCATTGGATATAGCTGGAATTTACGATCCATCCTACTTTGAAGAAACCTATAATGCCATAATGCCTGTAATGGACAAAATTATGGAAACCCAAAACCAAAAAATCCTTTGGATGCCTGATGAAACCAACATGATATTCTACCTAAACAAGGATAAGGCTAGAGAAGTAAAATCACCTAGCGACATCAAAGGACTTCGCTTAAGAGACCACGGTCTATGGATAGGTAAGTCTATCAGCTCTTGGGGAGCAAGCCCAATGACTATAGTACCTGCCGACTTAACAGTAGCATTGGAAAGAGGTACAGTTGACGGAGGATTCACAGGATGGGGATTCTACTATGCCTACAGACTACATGAATCTGCTCCTAGCATCAGCTATACCGAACTTGCTAAATCAACATGGGCTCCTTTGACCGTAAACCTTGATAAGTGGAATAGCTTAACTGCTGAACAA
This sequence comes from Clostridiales bacterium, assembly GCA_012735285.1. GTDB lineage: Bacteria > Bacillota > Clostridia > Peptostreptococcales > Anaerovoracaceae > JAAYHT01. The sequence continues at coordinate 777 of JAAYHT010000325.1, forward strand.
CAGGCTATTATAGAAGAGGCTATCGTAGAAGCAGGCAAGCACGCTGATGAAGTGCTTCAACAAAACTGGGAAAGCCTAGTAGCAGATATTGAAGCAGCAGGTGGTTCTATATACTACTTAACAAAAGAAGAAAACCAAGCCTTTGTTGATGCTAATGCTGCTTTAATCGAAGAAGCTAGAGAAGCAACAGATGACTTAGGAAGAGAATTAATAGATGCACTACTTTCTGCTCCATCTAATTATCGTCAATAGGTATATAGGATTTAGAAAACCGTACTAATGGTCGCGACACATATATGGAAAGGGCTGCGATCGCAAAGGGCAGCCCTTTTCTAAGCAAGGAGGATAATTATCAATGAATGTATTAAAAGCATTCAATAAAATATTAGGATATATATCCGGAGGATTAATATGTATTTCTGCTCTAGTTATGCTATATGACGTTATTACTAGATACATATTAAAATCTCCATCGCTTTATGCCAGCTATGCTGCGGCATTTCTAATGCTTGGAGCCGTATTCTTAGGAACATCTTATGCACTTCAAACTGGAGGACATGTAAACGTAGAAATTTTTCTTGACAAGGCTAAACCCTTACCAAAGAAAATATTACTAACCATCGGTTATGTTCTTTCTATGGTTTTTGTCTTCTTCCTTTCAAGAGCATGTTTAACATTTGCAATGAGGGCTGTTGAAAATCAATGGAGGGCACAGGGAAATCTACCTATACCTTCTGTTATCTTATATGGAGTAATGTTTATAGGCACAGTCCTTCTTTTTATTACTCTTATCTTTACTATTGTTGAGCTATGGATGAAAAAGCAGAAGGAAGGTGATGCCTAATGAATCCATTGATTATAGTAATATTTATTGCGCTATTAGCAGTATTGTTCATAGGGACCCCAATTTCATTGGGAATAGGCTTTTTAGGTGTTGCCGGAATACTCCTATTTTTACCGCCTCAATTAATGGAACAGCTTGCCCTGATCACATATAATCAGTCTACAAGTATGACTACACTGATGATTCCATTATACATTTTGATGGCAGAGTTCTTGGCTAACTCTAATATAGCAGCGGACTTATTCGAGGATATCAGTAGAAGGCTAAAGAAGATCCCTGCTAACTTGGCTGTAAGCAGTATTGTAGCTAGTGCGCTTTTCTCTGCTCTTTGCGGTTCGGCTCCTGCTACAGCAGTTACTATGGGAAGGATTAGTATCCCTACTATGTTAAAGAAGGGATATAACACTAGGATTGCAGGAGGTACACAAGCAGCAGGCGGAAACCTCGGAATCCTTATTCCTCCTTCAATCAACCTTATTATCTACGGAATGATAACAGAGACTTCTATTGCAAAGCTTTTCATAGCTGGTACTATACCTGGAGTAGTTTTGGCTCTCATTATGATCGCCTATGTTATGATTCGTTCAAAGGTGGATCCAACAATGATTGTGCCGCCCAAAGAAGAAGTAAATGGAGTTGGTCCTCAAGAAGGTCCTTCTCGTCTCGGTGATTTGCTCACTGTAGGGCCTATGCTCCTGTTAATTATAATAATATTTGTTTCGCTTTACACCGGTCTTGCAACAGCAACAGAAAGTGCAGCTATAGGTGCAGTTTTAGCAGCTGTTATCGTTGTTCTACAACGTAGAATGTCAAAGACCTGTATTCAAAAGACTCTACTTAATACTGCATCTACCACCTGTATGATTTTGTTCCTAATGTTCGGTGGATTAGTATTTGCATTGTTCCTGACTGCTATGGGATTACCTCAGCAAATTTCTAGCTTTGTATTAGGAGCTAGTATGAACCCATGGGTTATATTCATTATTGTAAATATTATATTTATAATCCTAGGTTGCTTCTTAGAGCCACTCAGCATAATGATGATTGTATTGCCTTTTGTATTCCCATTTATGCTGCAACTTGGATTCGACCCAATATGGTTGGGAGTAGTACTTACAGTCAATTGTGCTATTGGCATGATTACACCTCCAGTAGGCTTAAATATCTTCGTTTTAAGAGGGGCTACGGGGATAATGACAAAGGATATTATTATGGGTGTAATTCCATACATAATTATATTCACACTATTTATCGTGCTGTTATGCTTTGTTCCTGA
>JAAYHT010000247.1 GCA_012735285.1 Clostridiales bacterium
CCAGTATTACTATCGCCAATATAGATATTATTAAGGCTCTCATTCAACTTCCCATCCTTGATTTTTATTGAATTTCCTTGCTTCAGATTTGGGCAATATGTGTAGCTTCCCATCTTCATCGCTGAAGCATATAAATACCTGGGAGTAGTCCTTGAGACCCTGTTTTCGCATAGATCTTTTTAGAGCTTCCTCACTTATATTCAAATAATTCATGTTGTCTAAATAGAGTATGCCGTCACCGATTAATATGAGGGGTAGTTTTTTGTCTTTATAGGAAATATTCAAATCTTCCCTTGATGCGGGACTTTTGTTGGGATTAGGTATAATGCTCATATCTCCGTTAGCTTCAATTATTGCGTAATCTATATCATTAATTGAAGGATAGTTCTTTAATCTCAACTGCTGACTCAATTCATCTAAAGTCATTCTCAACCGCTTCATTTCGTGTAGGTTTACCTTGCCTTTTTCAATAATTATGCTTGCTTTGCCGTTAACCAGATTTTTAAAAGCCCGGCTCTTTAATGATAGAAAGGAGAAGATTACTTGCAATAGCAGGAGTGATAGCAGTGCGGTAAGTCCTGCCAAAATAGATATTTCAGGAGTTTCAATTGGCAATGCAGCCAGTTCTGCCATCATAAATAGAATTACAATTTGAAAAGGATCGAGTTTAGATAACTCGCCTTTTCCCATTACTCTTACTATAAATAGCACAGCAATATAGACTATGAAAGTGCGTAATAATATGTTTAACATATTTACTTCCTTTACCAACAATTTTATTTCTAGTCTTTGCAAAGCCTTTGCTAGTTATTCTCATATTTGATAAAATGACTTGATGAAACTCAAAGGAGATAAGAATGAAATATCAGATTGATAGATTTACTGCTTTATACATTTTTCCATTTGCAGCAATTGGTGTACTGTTTCCTTTGATTGGTCAATATTTGAGTTATATTGGCTTTACAGGAGCACAGATTGGCACTATTACTGCCTCTGCCACTGCAATAGGGATTGTATCCAATTCATTCTGGGGGTCGATATTTCATAGTACAAATAGGAACAAGAAATTGATTTTGTTTCTATGTATCATAACTGCATGTTTAGCCCTATGTTTAATGTTAATTAAACAGTTTTTAATCTTCCTGTTAATGTATATAATAATTTTCTTCTTTGAAAACCCTATTTTCCCCCTGATCGATGCCACAACAATACAGGCCAATTATCCCTTTGGCAAAGCAAGGAAGTGGGGAGCTGTAGGCTTTGCCCTTGGGATCGGTGTGGCAGGATTTATGGCTGATAGTTTCGGCCTTATAACCATATTCCCCATCTTCTCATTTTTTTTTAATTATGACAGCAGCCTTTATACTAATCTTCATAAAAAAAGATTCTCAAAAGCAAGGCTCATATAAAGAGGTAGATGCTTTAGATATTTCAAAAACAGGCTGCTATAAAGATCTGTTTAAAAACAAAAAATATCTAGCACTACTAGCCACTGCATTTTTCATGTTAGGACCCACCCTGGCACACAATACTTACTTCGGTTTTCTATACAAGGATGTAGGAGGAACGGTAAGGGGTATAGGTCTTGCCCTTTTGCTGATGGTAATAAGCGAAATGCCTTTTATGGCCTGGTCTGAACGGATCTGCCGCAAATTTACCCTGGAGAGAATGATACTAATAGTTATGATTGTCTCAGCAATAAGATTTATATGGTACAGTACCAAGCCTGACCCAACTTTATTAACATTAACTTTTTTTATCCAGGGATTTGTTAATGGACTTTTTCTCGTAGAGATGGTAAAATATATAGCGAAAACAGTAAATCAGTCGATGGTTTCATTAGCTTTACCTTTATATACCGCTTTAGCTTCAAATTGCGGTACAATTACTTGTCAACTTGCTGGTGGAATTATAGTACAATACTATGGTGGAGCCGGTGTCTACTTATTCTTTGGACTCCTAAATACCATTGCAATAATAATATATTTAAAGAATA
>JAAYHT010000248.1 GCA_012735285.1 Clostridiales bacterium
CTTATGATGTAATCGACCGTAATGAAGCAAAAAAAATAGCAGAAGGTAACGAATATAGCTTTTTGCATATCAGCCGTTCGGAAATAGATCTGCCTGATCATTTAGATCAATATGATCCCTTGGTTTATGAAAAAGCTAGGAATAACATAGATACCTTTCTATCTAAAGGTATTTTGATAAGAGATGAAAAACCTATGCTTTATATTTACAGACAGACTACGGGTAAGCAGGCGCAGACTGGTATTGTAGCCTGTGTTTCAATTGATGATTATCTTAATAATGTAATTAAGAAACACGAACTTACTAGAGTTGAAAAGGAAAAGGATAGAATAAATCATTTTGACATATGTAACGCAAATACAGAGCCTGTATTTCTAACCAATAGGGACCGCTACGATATCAGATCTATGATTGATGCTTGGATTAAATCATACGATCCAGTTTATGATATTAAAACAGCCGACGGTGTCAACCATACCCTTTGGATTGTCGATAACGAAACCACTATTAAATCCCTTGTAAATCTATTTGAAGATATCTCATCACTTTATATAGCAGACGGACATCACCGTTCTGCTTCAGCAGTCAATGTGGGTCTTAAAAGAAGAAAAGAAAATCCTAACTACACTGGAGACGAGGAATTTAACTATTTCCTAGCAGTAATATTTCCTGATAAAGATCTTATCATACTCGACTATAATCGCCTTGTGAAAGACTTAAAGGGTCTATCTCCAGACCAGATCTTATCAAAAATTTCACTTATGTATGATATTGAAAAAATTAAGGATGGACCTTACAGACCTGAAAGAAAGCATATATTATCTATGTATTTAGGCGGTAGCTGGTACAAGCTTGTTGCTAAACAAAGCATAATACCGGACGACCCTGTTAAAAGACTAGATGTATCAATTCTTCAAGATACAATCCTATCCCCTATATTAGGCATAGATGACCCGCGGACAGATAACCGCATAAGTTTTGTCGGGGGAAGTAAGGGGTTAGAAGAGTTAGAATCCCTTGTAGATGAAGATATGGCCGATGTGGCTTTCGCTCTTTATCCGGTAGATATTGAAGACCTTTTAACCATTTCGGATGAGGGAAAAATTATGCCGCCCAAATCTACCTGGTTTGAACCGAAGCTGGGTAGCGGGCTTTTCATGCATGAATTAGTGTAAGTTAATAATATCAAGAATTTTATCCGTTACTTCTTCAATGGAAAGTGTGGTAGAATCCAATTCTACCGCATCTTCTGCTTTTTTTAGAGGATTAATTTTTCTTGTGCTATCGTTGTGGTCCCGTTTAATAATATCTGCCTCTACTTGTGAAATATCTATATCCTTGCCCATTTCTTTAAGCTGTTTCCACCTTCTTCTTGCGCGCTCTTTAACAGAGGCAGTTAGAAAGATTTTATACTCAGCATCGGGGAAAACATTAGTCCCGATATCTCTGCCATCCATAACTACGCTCTTTCTTTGACCCATTTCTCTTTGCAGTTTAACAAGCTTTTCCCTAACAATGGGCAGAGCAGAAACTGCAGAAGCCAGTTCAGATATTTCGGGAGTCCTAATCTTATCACTGATTATCTCTCCGTCTAATATGGTTTCACCCTGTGAGAAATCTATATGAGTTGACTCCAACATTGTTTTTATCTTGTCAACTTCATCAATAGATATACCTTCTCTCGTCATTTTATAAGCGACAGCACGATACATGGCACCGGTATCTATATAATCTATTGAAAGTTCTGATGCCAATCTTTTTGCTATAGTACTTTTTCCTGCCCCCGAAGGACCATCAATTGCTATCTGAAATACTTTACCCATCTACTTATTTCTCTTCCCATCCTTGATTAATTTTTCTATCTCAGTTGCAAAGGTGTTTACATCGGTAAATTGCCTGTAAACAGATGCAAACCTAACATATGCTACCTCGTCTAGATCTTTTAGGTGTTCCATGACTAGTTCGCCAATTACTTTGCTTTCGACTTCCTTTTCCATCATGTTGTATAAATATCGTTCGATTTCATTTACTACACGTTCCATTTCAGCTAAAGGCACAGGTCTCTTTTCACAGGCTTTCATAATACCGTTTAATACCTTGTTTCGATCAAAGGCCTCTCTGCGGCCATCTTTTTTAACAACCATAAAATAGACCTGTTCCACCTTTTCGTAAGTTGTGAAGCGTTTTGTGCAGTTATCGCACTCACGACGACGCCTTATAGCTTGTCCTTCTTCTGTAGGCCTTGAGTCTATTACTCTGGTATCACTTGCTTCGCAAAATGGGCATTTCATAGGATTTATTTCCTCCTTGGTTGTTGCTATTATATTTGCTCAAACTATAGCTATTGCCGTCTATTCCATATCGTCATCATTGTACACTATATCTAGTTGTGCATGCAAGCTGTTTCCTAGTGGCAGATCAACTAATACTACGTCTTCTCCAATGCGTTTAATATCCTTCCACCTTATTACAAGATCTTCTTCTCTATTGAAGAACTGGAATAAGCGCCGTTCAGCAGGAACTACAATTCCTTCCACAGTCCCCTTTTCTATATTTATCTCTATATCATCCACAAATCCTAGGCTCTTACCATCGTAAATATTAATTACTTCCTTATTACGTAGATCCTGTGTATTTATCATGAAAACACCCCCTTAAATAGAATATGACAGGCAGCTGCCTGTCATACCAGACTGTAGACAAAAAAGGTGCTGGAACATTAAAAACTCCAACACCTTTTTTAATTTGATAAAGAAATTTTCTGATTTGATTAATAAACGGTGGTAGTAGCCCATTTTTTCGTTTCCATTTTGC
>JAAYHT010000004.1 GCA_012735285.1 Clostridiales bacterium
CATTTTCACGTTTATGATAAGTAGGCAATTTATGCTTATAAAATGAGCAAAAACACAATATATTGATTGCCATCTTTTTCAAATCACTATATATTGCGTGTTATCAATACTACGCACTCCACATGTCCCGTATACGGAAACATATCAACTGGCTGTGCTTCAATAAAGTTATAATCTTTATCCGTTAACAGTTTTATATCCCTTGCTAGTGTTGCAGGGTCACAGGATACATAGATGATTTTTGGTGCATTGGTCATTGCTACTGCTTCAAGTAGTTCTGGTTCGCATCCGGAACGTGGAGGATCTAGTATTATTAGGTCAGCTTTTAGGCCTTTCTTTACTAGTTTAGGAAGCTCTTCTTCCGCTTTCCCATTTATATATTCAGCATTTACTATGCCATTTATCGTAGCATTACGATTGGCATCTATAAATGCACTTTTTACCGATTCAATACCTAGTACCTTCTTTGCTTTATCTGCTAGTATTAAGCCAATGGTTCCTACTCCACAGTAAACATCTAATACTGTTTCTATGCCAGTGAGAGATGCATACTCTTTTACCTTTTCATAGAGCTTAACTGTTTGAATAGGGTTAACTTGGTAAAAAGATGTGGGGGATATTTCGAAGTCAAGGCCCATTAAATGTTCTTTAATAGTGGGTTTACCTGCTAATGTAATATTTATATCTCCTAAAGTCTTTCCTTTTCTTGATTTATTAACGTTTAAAATCACACTTTCTAAACTATAATCTTCAAATTCTTCTAGCTCATTACAGATTTCATCCACAAGCCAATCATTACCTTCCAATCTTTTATCTGTAGCTACTAGTATAAGCATGATTTCTCCAGTATTGAATGCAGTTCTTACAATTACGTGACGCAATACCCCTGTTCTGCTCTTTGGATCATAAATTGGGGTTTTGCTCGCTTTAACATACCTTCTAATAACATCGGCTATCCGATCTGCTACCTCAGTTTGTAAAAGGCATGAGTCGATGTTTAATACCCTATTTGTACCCGCTTGATAGAATCCTATATTACACCCTCTATCTTTTTTAGCCTTTCCACTGACACGGCCTACTGAATACTCAGCCTTATTCCTATAGCGAAAAGGATCTTCCATAGGAATAACATCATGAACTAAAGGATTTTCAATCCTGCCGATCCTAGTAAGGCAATCAGTGACCCATTTCTTCTTTAACCTAAGCTGGCCCTCATAGCTCATATTCTGAAGGCTACACCCTCCACAGGATTCATAGCCACAAGCTGGATCAATCCTAAACTTGGAGGGTTTTAAGATCTTTATTAATCTTGCTTTTGCATAGTTTTTCTTAATTTCTATAATCTCAATAAGGGCAAGGTCTTCAGGTATAGTATGGGGGACAAATACTGCTATACCTTCTACCCTTCCTATACCTTCACCTTTTGTACTTAAATCCGTGATTTCAACTTCGTACTGCTCACTAACCTTTAACATTTTACCTCCTGAACTAAGAAAACCGCCAATAACTATATCTAGATTGGCGGTCATCTCAATTATTTATTATACCTTTTTGACAAATTCAGATTTTAGCTTCATTGCACCGAATCCATCTATTTTACAATCGATGTCATGTCCATCGCTGGCATCATGAATTAGCTTAATGTTTTTTACTTTAGTGCCTTTTTTCACTGAAGATGAACTGCCTTTTACTTTTAAATCTTTAATAACAATGACAGAATCTCCATCATTCAAAATATTTCCATGAGCGTCTTTGATTACCTCATTATCGGCATCATCTTGGCTCCATTCAAAAGCACATTGGGAACAAACAATGAATCCCATGTTTTCGTATGTATATTCTGAATTGCAGCTTGGACAATTTGGCAATTGTGGCATTTGTAGCACCTCCATTCTTACATACGTATACATACTATCATATTTATCATGCAGGTGCCACCTTAGCCCTATCCCTTTATTTCTCTAGCTTATGTTTCTTGACAAAGTCCTCTAAAATATCATGGAGGTTTGGACTGGTAATCTCATCTAATTCATAATGCACACGGGTGGAAGGCTTATTCATATTGATAACTCTGCTTAAATCAATAGGCGTGCCTATTACTACTGCATCACAATCAGTTTTATTTATAGTTGCTTCAAGATCTCTTAACTGCTGCTCACCATATCCCATTGCAGGTAGCAGGTGACCAATATTGGGATAAATCTTAAATGTATCTTGAAGTTTGCCTACTAAATAGGGGCGAGGATCCACAATCTCTGCTGCTCCAAATCTTTGTGCTGCAACAGTTCCTGCTCCTAATTTCATTTCGCCATGTGTTAAAGTTGGACCGTCTTCCACTACTAAAACTCTTTTACCCTTTATGATTTCCGGATTATCAATGGTGATTTTAGAATTTGCCTTAATAATTGTGGCAGAAGGATTGACCTTCTTAATGTTTTCCTCTACAGCAGCTATTCCTTCTTTACTAGCACTGTCAACCTTATTTATTACTGCTACATCGGCCACTCTGAGACATACTTCTCCAGGATAATAGCTTAACTCATGGCCAGGGCGGAGAGGATCTACTACTGTAACCGATAAATCTGCTTCATAGAAAGAAAAGTCGTTATTTCCTCCATCCCAAAGGATAACATCGCAGCCATCAGGATCCTTTTCAGCTAAGCGCAATATTTCTTCATAGTCAACGCCAGCATAGATGACATTACCACGGATTATATGGGGTTCGTATTCTTCCATCTCCTCAACTGTACATTTATGCTTCTTTAAATCATCTATTGTGGCAAATCTCTGTGCCTTTTGTGCAACCAGATCGCCATAAGGCATTGGATGTCTAACAGCTATTACTTTAAGCCCTTTTTCCATAAGAATTTCGATAATTTTTCTCGATGTCTGGCTTTTTCCTGAACCTGTTCTTACTGCACAAACTGAAATAACTGGCTTTGTGCTTTTTAACGATGTGCTATTAGGCCCAAGAAGCACAAAGTCTGCCCCAGCGGCATTTACAATTGCAGAGATACCCATCACGTCTTTATAGTTTACATCGCTATAAGCGAAGACACATTGATCTACATCTAGCTCTTTAATTAACTCTGCTAACCTATCTTGAGAATAGATCGGAATTCCTTGAGGATATAGTTTACCGGCTAATTCTGCCGGATATTTTCTACCATCAATATCTGGAATCTGAGCGGCAGTAAAAGCTACAACCCTGTATAGCTCATTGTCGCGGTAATAGGTGTTAAAGTTGTGAAAGTCGCGTCCTGCGGCTCCAATAATAATTACATTTTTCATTTTTTCAATATCCTCCTTTACAGTACCAAATCGAACTACCTGGATGAATAAATATTCATAAAGGTAGTGCTGGCCTAATAAATAAATTTTAAAGCAAAATCGTTAGAATGTAAAGATATAAACGGATAACTTCTTAAAAAAATTTAAAAACACTCCTCAATTAATTATGAGAAGTGTTTATAATTATTAATTTTTATAACCTCTCTCCCTGGCTATCGCTTCCTCCCTTATTTCCTCCCTCATCCCTTTAAGAGCTTCTCTTCTTCTTTCATTTTTTTCAATGAGATCCCGTTTCATTTTTTCATCATCTGTCTTTTCTATCATTTCTTCTGCTAGATCAATGTTCTTAAGGGTTTGTCCAATATTATATTCAATCTTTTCTACATTGTCCCGCCTGTCATCTGGATTTGGCTTATCTTTCATTGTCCACATCTCCTTATTTAATTTTATCTAAGGGTATTTTGTGAACTTAAAACAAAAATATTCGCAGAATTATACATTGCCCGCGTACACATAATCCAATGACTCACTTGCGATTTCTGTCAGTTTCAATATTGTGCTGATAGGTGTGGGAGATTTATCAGGCATTTTATATGCAGGAAAGAATCTCGAGATGTGAAGTGGTATTTTACGATCTATCGATGCTAACCATTTAGTAAGCTCTCTCATTTCATCCTCACTATCATTTTCTCCTGGTATAATTAATGTAGTTACTTCAACATGGCACTTCTTTGATGCTAACTCAATGCTTCTTTTAACTACTTCAAGATCTCCCCCAATATTTTTATAGAACTCTTGAGAAAAACTCTTTAAATCGATATTAAAAGCATGTATATATGGTAGCAGTTCTTCAAAAGGTTCCCGGTTTATAAATCCGTTAGTCACTACTACATTCTTTAGTCCATTTTCTACAATCAGCTTAGTACAATCCATTACATACTCATAGCCTATTAGCGGCTCATTGTAAGTATAGGCTATGCCGATATTGCCCCTAGGCACATACTCTTTAGCTTTTTTCACTAAATCAGCAGGAGAGAGATAAATATAGTCCCTATTCTTTCCTTCCATAGATATTGACCAGTTCTGACAAAGGAGCATCGAAAATTACAACCGTAGCTTCCAACAGATAAAATATTGCTACCTGGATGAAATCTTCTTAGGGGCTTTTTCTCAATAGGATCTAATGCTATAGATGTAATTTTGCCGTAATTGTCAGCTACTATTTCCCCATTTTTGTTAGTCCTTGCACCACAAATCCCAAAATTTCCTTCTTTAATATTGCAAAAGTAAGGACAAATATTGCACCTTACCCTGGTCTCATCTGTCATTTATGGCGCACCACCTCAAAGCGTTCTAGTTTAAAGGATTCCTTTGGAGATATTCCAGCTTTTTGTAAAGCTATTTCTATCTGCTGTCTGGGTGTTTTAACACCTTCTAGGTTTGGAAGCAATAATCCTCGTCTAAATCCTTTACTTACTATTACACCATATCTAACAGCGTCTAATTCAGATTCATCCTTAACCTCTTCGGGCTCACCTAAAACGTCAACGCTGTAAACCAGATCGGGTAATTCGTCAACTGTTACAGGATCAAATCTCGGATCTCCAGTTCCTGCGCTTACAGCATTTCTTATTATCTCGTTAGCTATACAATCTTCCATTGGAGATATAGTTCCAATACATCCTCTCAATCTGCCGTCCTTTTTAATAGTAACAAAGACTCCAGCTTTGTTTTCTACCAGTTCCTTAGGTAAATCATCTGGTATCCCGATATACTTTCTGTTTTTAACATAGTTTTCTAAAGACATTCTAGCCAGTTTGACGTAATCATCCTCTTGATCTTTAATCTTTTCCATTCTCTTAGCCTTTTCTTCTTCATACCTTATATCGAAGTGTCTTTCTTCAGCATCCCCCGTTACTTTATACTTACAAACCGCATAACCTACGCCGAAGGTGCCCTCATATGATAGGAATTCGCTTTCAACAGAATTACCGTCCAAAGCTCCCGCCATTATTATAAAGCTGCGGAGTCCACATTCACCTGCTGCTTCGCTAAAATCCTCATCAAAATTCAGGAAACCCATAAAGTCAGCCGTCCTCATATATTCGGTAACCTTTTTATCAAAAATAGGGCCTTCTTCAGCGTAGCTATAGGGGCCGTCATTTTTAAGCCTATGTGAAAGATCTCCGCTCGCAACAATTACAGTTTTCCTTCCAAGACTTTCGATAGCTTCTTTAATGCACTTTCCAAATCGATAGTGATCTATAAAGGACAGGCCAGAAATAGATACACGTATTATTTTATAATCCTCGAAATATTGATTGATAAAATACAAAGGAATTAAAGCACCATGATCTAAATTTTTTGATTTCTCACCCAGAGTTCCAGCGGAGATACCCTTTTGTGTGGCCAATTCTTCGATCTTGGCTACTAACTCAGCATCATAGTCAACTTCGATAGAAGTTTTAAAGTCTCCGAAACGTTTAAGGTCTCCTGAAGCACTTTTCCCGGGTGAAATGTGTATATAGTCTTGATACATTACAGAATGAGGTGTTATCACAACTATCGTTTCCGGCTTTAGCTCAGATATTTCCCGTGCGACATTATGATACGCATTAATTGTATCCCTTACCCTGTACTCTTGACCCCTACCCACCTCAGGCACAATCACAGGCGGATGGGGTACGATATAACTTGCGAGTATAGACATAGTTCCCCCTCCTTTTACTATTATCCTATCCATTTATCAATCTTAATATATTACTTTACTTCAAGCTATTGGCTATCTCCTCTATTTTCTTAAATCTATGGTTTATTCCAGATTTCTTCAATGGGGGATCCAGTAGTTCACCTAACTCAGACAAGGTGGCTTCGGGATTTTCCAGCCTCAACTTTGCTACCTCATACAACTTCGGAGGAAGGGATTCGATACCCTGCCTTTCATCAATTAATTTAATATCTCTAATTTGCTTGCTGGCACTCATAATAGCCTTGTCCATGTTTGCATTTTCGCAATTGACAATTCTATTTGTCCTGTTTCTTAATTCTTTTATTATCCTCACATTTTCAAATTTTAACACATGGTTATGAGCACCTAAGATTGTAAGCAAATCACTGATTTGTTCCGCTTCTTTAAGATAAACTACAAAGTTGTTTTTGCGGCGTACCACCTTCGACTTGAGTCCGAATCCATTTATCAACTTTCTTACTTCATTAGCAAATATTTCATTATTCAAAACAAATTCTAGATGGTAGCTTTTATCTGGATCACTAATAGTGCCAGCGCCTAAAAAAACCCCCTGCAGGTATGCTTTCCTGCAACATTTTGTCCTTATTAAATCATAAGGGATATCCTCCGGGAAATAATTGCACCCCTCTTTAACTCCTAAGATTCCTGTCTCCCTTAATATCTGTTCGGCATTATCCTCATACCCTATAGACAGTTCGTAGACATGGCCTTTCCTCTGGATAGGCCTTCGTACTATCTGCAAATTTGCCCCTACACCAAAGTAGCTTTTAATACCTTTTAAGAACAGTCTTGCTATTGCAGCATTTTCTGTTGATATTTTAAGCTCCAGTTTTCCTCCACCAGATATTTTTATACTGCCGCACACACGTATGAGCCCAGCTATCTGAGCTAATTCGCAGCACTTCTTATCTATGTTTATCCTTGAAAGTTCATTTTTGACATCTGATGAAAAAGACATATTTACCACCTAATAAAAGGGGCCTTATCTACAAACTTTTAAAGTTACGTCGATAGGCCCTCCTTCTTTTGATATTGTTTTCCCTTATTTTATACTCAGTATCCTTCTGGCTTCATCTGGAGTTGCTATCTCCCTGCCAAAGAATTTAGCTAGCCTTGCCACTTTCTCTACCAGTTCTCCATTACTCTTTGCGAGAACACCTTTTTCTAAATAAATAGTATCTTCAAAACCGATTCTTACATGTCCTCCCATTATAATGGCGCCTGCTGCTATATCGAAAGCATATCTTCCAATACCGCATGCTGTCCATGTTGAACCGTGCGGTATACTTCCTACCATTATTACCAAATCTCTCAGTGTGGCACTCATCTGTACTCCCAGTACGAAGTCAAAGTGCAATGGGTGGACTAATAGACCCTGCTTGTCAGCTTTAAGAGCGATGTCGATCATCCCCTTATCAAACACTTCAAGCTCGGGTTTAATGCCTCTTTCCTTCATTATTCTGGCAAAATTAAATATGGTGTTGTCAGTGTTAACAAATATTTCATCCCCACCGAAGTTCAATGTCCCACAATCCAAAGTAGCGAATTCTGGTTTTGGAACTACATTCAGTGAAGCCAATCTCTCCTCATCTGACATGCCCACCGCTCCACCTGTAGAAGGCTGGATTATTACATCTGGGCATACCTCTAAAATAGCATTTATTGCTTCTTGAAATCTGCTTGAGTCCTGCGTGGGTGTTCCATCATCCCATCTCACATGAAGGTGAATAACGGATGCACCTGCATCGTAAGCAGATTTGGCTTCCCTTGCAATCTCTTCAATAGTGTATGGCACTGCAGGATTATGCTCCTTGGTGACTTCTGCCCCGCAAATACATGCGGTAATAATAAGCTTTTCCATATTATCGACTCCTTTTAACCATAACAACAATACAAACCATAAACTAGGAAATATTAATTTTCATAGTTATTTCGATTATATTATACATCTCTGTGAATGGTCAATACCCTCCGCCCCTCGTCCTTGAATAGGTCTGATACAACGTTAGCTATTGTTACTGAACGGTGCTGGCCACCGGTACAGCCGAACGCAATCACAAGCTGGGACTTCCCCTCTCTTATATATGATGGAATCAACTCGACTATCAAGCTATGTATCTGCTTGACAAAGCTCTTTGATTCGTCAAATCTCATTACATAATCTTGTACTTTTTTGCTGTTGCCCGTGAGGTTTCTCATGCTGGGGAGGTAGTATGGATTTGGAATAAAGCGTACATCAAAGACCATGTCCGCATCAAGTGGAATCCCATGCTTAAAACCGAAAGAATAAATTGTAATTGTAAACCCTGTATCATCAGAGCTTGTTAAAAGCTTCTTAATTTCTTCATTAAGTTGCGCAACTTTCATGTTTGAAGTGTCTAGAATATAGTCTGCCCTTTTTCGTATATCCCTAAGCCTATGTCGCTCTAAAGTTATTCCATCTGTAATAGTGCCGTTTACTGCTAGAGGATGAACTCTTCTTGTCTCTTTATACCTTCTGATTAGAACTTCGTCGGAAGCTTCTAAGAACAGTACCTTGTAATCCACTCCTGCTTGCTTTAAATCATCTAATCCTTTTAGAATATCGTCGAAGAATTCTCCACCCCTAATGTCAATTACAAAGGCAGCCTTTTCAATATTTCCCTGAACTGCAAGGTCTATAAAGTTTTTAATCAAAGTAGGTGGCATATTATCAATACAGTAGTATCCCAAATCCTCTAAACTATTGATAGCCTGGCTCTTGCCCGCCCCGGACAAACCTGTTACAATCATGAATTCCATCTATATTTCCTCCAAATTCACAATCCGTGCCGGATCCAATCCTGCTTCTAAGGCCCTCTTTAAACCTGGTTCGAAAAAACCTACCCTGTCAGGACTATGAGCATCGCTGCTTATTACAAACAAAACTTGGGTTTTGATAAGCTCTTTAAGTTGGCTTATAAGAGGGGCATTATGCCATGTATTGATTTCCATCAGGGTATTAGTTTCCTCACATGCTTTTGCTATAGCCATAAGGTCGAAATCCCCCTTATCACCTGGATGGGTAAGGACTTTTATATCATTTTCGTAAAGGGCTTTTATTACAAGGGCGGTATTATAAATTTTTTGTTTAGTATCCTTAGTCTTTCTATTGAATACTCGAAAATTAACTATATGTGTTTTTAGTGCCTTTAATGGTTTTTCTCCGAAGGTTGCGTAATGATAGCCGGCTAAAACATAATCTAATTTCTTAATATCATCGCTTGTAACATCCAGCCTGCCTGAAGGGTTAATTATATTTGCTTCTACTCCTAGTAATATTTCTATATCCTTATATTCCGATTTCAAACGTTCAATCTCTTTCTTCATTACAGGAAGTTGTTTGCGCTTAACACCATATAGTACATGACCGGGACCATGTTCCGCTATGCCTATAGATGATAATCCTTTTGATATGGCAGCCTTAACATTATCCTCGATAGTACCTTTGCCGTGGGAAAATATTGTATGGGTATGAATATCATATATCATCCTATACTTTTTAGTTAACTCAGCATATTTGCCCATAAAGCCTCCACTTTTTAGATTATCCTTACCTCAGGTTCTAACATGATTCCAGACTTTTCATATACGATATTCTGTACCAATTTCATTAGATCTATAATATCTGTTGCAGTAGCATTTCCTTCGTTGATAATGAAGCCTGCATGTAGTGTTGAAACCTCAGCTCCACCAACAGTCAACCCTTTAAGATTTGCGTCCTGTATCAGTTTTCCTGCATAATTGCCTTCGGGTCTTTTGAAGAAACTTCCGGCACTTGGTTATTGCAGTGGTTGTTTTTCCTTTCTCCTTTTAGCTAATTCATCAATTTTTGCTGATATGGATTCTTTATCCCCGTAAGCCAATTTTATTTTAACCGATACTACTATATCCCCTGTTTCCATCAAAATGCTCTTTCTATATCCAAACTGCATCTCTTCGTTTGTTAGTGTATATTCCCTACTACCATCCTTGCTAACAACTTGTACAGATTCAACAACCTTGCTCATATCCCCATCATAGGCACCTGCGTTCATAAAAGTCGCACCGCCTATACTGCCGGGAATGCCTGAAGCAAACTCAAATCCTGCTAACCCATGCTCACAGGCTATATTAGCTACAGATGATAATAATGCTCCGGATTCAGCAGTTATAGTATCTCCCGAAACTTTTATATTAGAAAAAGGATCTGCGATACGTACTATTACTCCATTGTAACCATTATCTCTGACTAAAAGATTAGTTCCATTCCCCATAATAAAATAGTCGATAGCTGCTGATGCCAAGATCTTAAGTGCAAATCTTAATTGCTCTATATTTTCAGGCATTACTAATAAGGCTGCACTGCCACCTGCTTTAAAGGAAGTATACTCCTTCATAGGTGCATCCTTAATCAATCTATCATTAACAATCTTTTGTGCAAGTTCATTATAAATGCTGTCAATATTCAAGGATTATACCTCCAATAATAATATGTATTACATAATATATTAATTATATGTATTACTTTACTCAAAGTAAAGAATTTAAACGGGGCATAAACAAAGATGAGGTTAAATAGATGGGATTATTCAGCCGTTAGTTGCATCATTACTTCTAGTTTATTAAATACTCCGCGTTCTAAAACATCATAAATTGGTCCCACATCTTCTGTTTTAATATATAGCCTGATGGCATCAAAATATTCCTGTTCACTTATATTCCAAAGTATAGGAGGATATCCATTGCTGATCAACAAATATTGGGCGGCAATTCTGGCAACCGCTTCAGAAGCTGTTTCAAAGGGATATATTTCAATCAGCTTATTATGTAAATAGGCGGCTTTCTCTATTGGATTAATCAGATACCGGTCTTTATATAGCCACTGGAATAGAATCTCCATCTGCTCTTCTATCTCTTTGAAATGTGGAGGGTTGTAGCCAATCATGCGTAGTACAGGGTTGTTTTTACGGTATTCAACTATATCAGGCTTTGTTAATGTACTATAGATTTTAAACAGATATTTTTCATTGAGATAGACATCCAATTCATGCATATCATATAACAGCTTGACTGTATCAGAATAGTTCGTTATGAGAGCATGATCGCTTACATTAGCTTCAATTACAAATTCTCCTTTGACTATCCTCTCTACAATCTTTCTTGTTATGTTGCTACCATCTAGCTTCATTGAAGAGTAAATCAAATCAATTGTGTTGAGTTCATGAATAAATCTTGCTACTTCTCTTTTAAAAGGCTTACGATTCTCAAGAATTAGTTTCTTCTTCTTTATCTCCCGATACAATCCGCAACCCTCCTCTTTGAAAATTATATTACCATAAATTAGATTTTTGTGTTTACCTTTTTTTAAAACTTGGTATAATGTAGAATACTAATCTTAAAGGGGTGCTAGATATGGATTCTTTTAACAGTATCGATCTATATGAATTAAATACCTTTTCTATCTTTTTAAGGCTTATACTAGCAGTTATATTAGGCGGAATTATCGGTTTAGAAAGAGGTGCTAATAAGCACCAGGCAGGACTCCGTACTCATATTCTGGTGTGTGTAGGGGCTACCCTAGCGATGCTTACAAACCAATATATTCATGAGTTCATCAGCAGCAACGCAGATCCTGGCAGACTTGGCGCTCAGGTTGTCAGCGGAATCGGTTTCTTGGGTGCAGGGTTAATCCTGGTTACTAGTAGAAATAAGGTTAAGGGTTTAACTACTGCTGCCGGACTTTGGGCTTCTGCTTGTACAGGGCTGGCCCTTGGAATAGGTTTTTATTCAGCGGCACTTGCTGCAGGTATTTTAGTTTCTATTGTAATTGCAGTCCTACCAAAACTCGAAGTATATTTTTATAACCGCTCTAGGGTTTTGAATTTATATGTAGAACTAGATTCTATGAACAGCCTTAAAGAATTTTTGAGTATGGTCAGAAAAACTAGTTGCAGGATACTGGAAACCAATATCAGTAAATCCGATTCTGTCGATAAGGGTGGCTATTCCTTATACTTATCGATACGAATTAATAAAAGGACAACTCACGATGAGGCAATCCAATATCTCTCAACAGGCAAGGGTGTTTACCTGGTTGAAGAGCTAGATTAGTTATTTATAAAATCTATTTTTATAATAACTCTCTGAAAGATACAATGCTCCTAGTGGATTATGGGCAAGAACCCTATCCTTAACCGCTAAAACGGTAACAGGAGCATTTGAATATTTTATAAACAAAGAATCATGTCCTACACAAAGTCCAAATACAATATTAAAGTCTGTCTCCTCTTTATTTAAAAAATATGCCTGCCCTATGGGATTGCACATAGGCTCAAAC
>JAAYHT010000249.1 GCA_012735285.1 Clostridiales bacterium
CGATTATACGGTCGCCCGATTCGATTGATTTCTGATAATCATAAGCGGCATCCTGGATGTTCTTCTGAGGATAGCCTTTTTCAATAGCAACTAACATTCCGCCCATATCGTCTTTCCATTCTGTGAAATGACATGGATACTTAGTTTTACAAGATCTGCATTCAATATATTGTTTGGAAGATTTTTGTTCTCTGCTATCATACATATAAGGTAAGAATTCATTTCTATTATTAAGCCCTGGTGCGTCGGAATCTATAACATATGAATAAACATATGTAGCCTCATACTTAATTTCAAAACTATTAGATTTACACCTTGAACATATTAATTTTTTAGACATAAATTCACTCCTTAAACGTAATGTATTAATAGTTTTATTAGCTGTTAAATATTTATGCACTTAAAAGTTTGATGGGGGAATTATTATGTCAAAACAAATAAATTACTACAGCATGACTCTGATTGGACGTGGAGTAATTACTGCTAGCCCTGACCTAGCAGTTATACGTCTAGGGGTTCAAACAGAGGGAAGTAACTTAATTGAAATACAAGCTGAAAACAGTGAAAAAAGCCAGGCTGTGCTTCAAGAACTTTCTAAAATGGGGATTACGAATATTAAAACCTTTCAATATAACATAAATAGGTTGTATGATTTCGAAAATGGAAATCGTATAGACAAAGGCTACTCAGTAGTAAACATATTTGAGATAAGAACAAAAGATATTAATCGAATTGGACTAATAATCGATAACGCCGTAAAAGCTGGGGCAAATGTAGTAGATTTTATAACTTTTGAACTTTCTGATAGTGAATTGTATTATAACCAAGCTTTAAACTTGGCAGTTGATAATGCAAGACAAAAAGCAAAATCAATTTCCTCTAACCTTGGCAGACTCTATAAACCCATTCCTATAAATATAATTGAAAACAGCTCACCTCCGCAACCATTAATGGACTTGCAAAGAGTAGTTTCAGAAACTCCAGTAATTCCAGGGAATATAAAAATTGAAGCTGTTTTAACTATTGAGTATATTTTTTAATTACACATATTAATATCAACACTGCCAATACATGAATAACAATAAAGAAAATAAAAAACCGACAGATATAGGAAAAGAAGTAATTCAAAAAACTAATCCAAAAGATATTGTCGATTTTGGAGATCTGCCTTCAAGGGCTATACCAGAGATGGGAAAACAGGCTTTTGCAAATATAATTGAGCAAGAAAAAATGGAATAGCTAACAAAAAGAGCCCCAGTATGGAGCTCTTCATCTTTTATGCCCTCTCGAATGATTCACAGTCCGTACTCTTTATATCAGTTGGATTTGGTTCACTTGATCCAACCATAATCTGACTTAAAGCGCAGTAATCGTCTCCCTGGGCATGGTGCGCACATTCCCTTACTGTACATTTTATACTATGGTTATAGTTTGTTTTATCCATTCTTTTTAACCCTCCTCTTTCTATGCTCTTTTTCTAGTATGTCTCAAGCATTGAAATATAATCATTATATTTTTTACTAATTTAGACATATTCACTTTTTACAAAATGTTTCATATTCATATTATTAAAAAAATTAAGAAAGTAATGTGGGTAAAGATATGGCTATAAAAATTTTTATTGATCAAGGACACAACCCTGTAAATCCAAATGCAGGTGCAGAAGCTTTTGGAGTTAGAGAACAGGATGTCAACTATGATATTGGTGTTAGATTAGCAACTCTACTTAACGCAAATCCAAATTTCGAGGCAAGGCTTTCAAGAAATTCTCCAACTGAGCAGTTGGGCACAAGTACACTTACAAGCCTTCAGGCAAGAACAGACATGGCTAACAGTTGGGGAGCGGATTATTTTATAAGCATACATGCTAATGCAAGCCCAAATCCAAATATAAGGGGGAGCGAAGCATATGTATTTAGTGTAAACAGTCCCGCCTATGAACTGGCTAATAGAATTTTAGAATTTCTTCATTACATGACACTATTACCAACCTTAGGCGTATTCGAAAGGCCATCATTATTCGTGCTCAGAAATACAAATATGCCTGCTGTACTTGTTGAAACCGGATACCTGACTAACCCAATTGATAACAACTTGCTTGTTACAGACCCTCAAAGCTTCGCTAGAGGAATATATTTGGGGATACTGTCCTATTTTGGTTTACTTTAAAATACAAGGAAGGAATGTATAATGAATAGAAATAATATGCCTATCCGTTGTCCTTATTGTGGTAATAAAATTGATGACAAGCAAAAAGGACTAATGGATTACAAACCGTATGTGACCAATATTGAAGAAGCAACAAAAAAGAATAAGTATTTTCGTTCTACATTGTGGACTGGACAACATTTACAAATCACTTTAATGAGTCTTAATGTAGGTGAAGATATAGGTCTTGAAATGCATCCTGATGTTGACCAATTCATACGTATAGAACAGGGTGAAGGAATTGTACTTATGGGAGAAAGGGAAGATAAGCTGCATTATCAAAAAAGAGTGTATGATGATTATATAATTGTCATACCTGCCGGTACATGGCACAATCTGATTAACACGGGCAAAACACCTATTAAGTTATATTCTATATATGCACCTCCAGAGCATCCAAGAGGAACAGTTCATGAAACTAAGGAAATTGCAGAAAGAAGTCATGGTTATTACAGATAGACTTAAAATCCCGTCTAGAGCAATAAGCATAGACGGGATTATTTTAGTTTTCAGAAGCTATTAGTGCTGCACCTAAGGCTCCGCAAATATCTGGTTCCTCTGGTACAGTTATTTCAGCTTCAAGCTTTTCTTCGATTGCACGTACCACTCCGATATTTCTTGCCACACCACCAGTCATCATAAACTCTCTTTCAAGTTTTCCTCTTTTACCCAATGAAATAACCTTAGAAGCAATCGAATTATTAATGCCGTGAACAATATCTTCTAATTTTTTATCAGAAGCAATCAACGATACAACTTCTGACTGCGCAAATACCGAACACATACTTGAAATGGCTATATCTTCATTCCATTTTAATCCGTATGTGCTCATCTCTTCTAAAGTCAATTGCAAGGACTGAGCCATCATCTCAATAAAGCGGCCTGTCCCCGCTGCGCATTTATCATTCATTACAAAATCAGTAACATTTCCGTTTTCATCAAGCCTTATAACTTTACTGTCTTGACCACCTATATCTATAATTGTTCTCACATTAGGATTGAGAAAATATGCACCCTTTGCATGGCATGTAATTTCTGTAACGTCCTTTGTTCGAAAATCAATTCTAGCTCTACCATAGCCGGTGGTAACGATTTTACTAATATCTTCTATTTCAAGACCAGCTTTATTCAAAGCTTCATCTAAAGCTTTCTGGGCGCTTTCAGCCACCTTTACCCCGGTGGGAACAATTGCAAATGATATAATATTATTATTGTTATCAATAATTACAGCATTTGTAGACGTAGAACCATTATCTATACCGGCATAATAGGTATGGGATGTTGAAGTCTTTCTTTTATTCTTCTTTGGCTTTACAACCAAGTTTACATAAAAAGCGCCTAATCTAGTTTTTATTTGCTCAGTTGCAAGCAAAGTATAATCAGTTTCTATTTTTAATATGGGAACATTCAAAGCTGTTTTAAGCCTGGAATATTCGAAACTGTAAAAATCGCAGAAATTTACTGTGTTATATATGATCCCACACAAATTCGGGTCTTCAATTAAATCTCTTCTCTTTGATATATCGCTCATTCTAATGCACGGTATTTGAGACAATAACATGTCTGAATACCTGGTCATGAGTTCTTCGATGTCGTCTGTTTTGGGCGGTTTTGCTACTGAACGAATCCCAGTACAAGTATTATTTTTTATAGGCAGAGGAGATTCATTTTTAATGAGTTCCAACAAATCTGAATTAATTCTTGCTCCCATAACTGAAACATATTTCCCTGAGATCTCTTCAGTTTTAGAATCAAAGGAATCATAGAATTTTTCCACATCAAAATTTTTATTCATTACTTTTGAGAGATCTTCTATAAGTCTTATTAACTCTTTTTGATATAAGAGTTTGCTGCAGCAATTGTCATTGTGGTGAGGCAAATTTATTATATAGACTTCCTGCCCTAGATTTTTTAATACATCGCCAGCTCTTTCAATAGAGTCACAACATGAAGTTAGAATAATAGGATCGCTATAATCCCTTAACCTTTCTTCTATTATTGAACGGGAATAACTACAAACATTGCTATGTATATACTGATCACTTAATTCATAATTCTCAGCAGTGGGATTCAATAGTTCTGTATTTATACCGAAACCTGCCAATATCTCTATAGGTGTATATTTACACACATATTTCATTTTTTATCCTCCAAAATTTCTAGAAATGCCTGTAAACGTGTCTGCATCTGTCCATCATTTATATTCTCTCTGTCACATCCATCGCCATCTAAAATTAATACAGGGAGTCCATTTTCTTCGAGGATTTTTTTAGTTATACCTGCGCCTCCTAAAGTTTTCTTACAACCCCAATGGTTAAAATAAACCACTCCATCCGCATTTAAGAATTTTGCCATATCTAATATCTTATAAGCACGGTGATCCGCAGAACCCCTGACGTGATTATTTAACAGTTTAATAGCTAGAGATCTCAAGGGTTTACTTTCATCCAATTCCATTATTACATCAAAATTCATGTCTGAACATAATAACTGATATTTTTCACTGTTATTAAAAATCTCTTTCATTGATTTTTGCCAATAAGGAACTGTATGGCACCATAGAATTCTTATTTTGCCATTAGTATCTTCTAACTTTTTGGCATCCTCTAACAGCATTTCGAAGTATTTTTCAGATTCTTCTGTTCCATTTAAAACGTGAGTAAAAAATAGTTTATACATTTCCGATGTAACATCATTGGGTATATACTTTGTTGAAAGTTCTTTGAGATACTCTTTATAGAGTTTCATTGAACGATTTTCTCTTCTTATCACTTCTTTTAGCTTTTCATAGTCAAATTTTTTATTTGTATTCTCTTCAATAAATGAAACAGCATGTTTTAATTGTTCTTCTACATATTTTATTGAATCCTCATCATTAGTGCTTGGAATATCAACCATAAATAACGGGATCTTCCAAAAATCAGCCAAGGCCCTGAAAGTAATAATATTGGCATCACAAACCATTGTAGTGAACATTACAAATTTCGGCTTTGGCAGGACTTTTGAAAAAGCAGTTCCTAGTAGGGTTTTATGATAGGAACAAAGTGTTTTAGGCATACCTAGGTTTTCTATATAGTCGATGAAGTAACGTTCACAGCATGCGCCATTTATATATCCCGAAAACCCTTCAACGAATTCAGGCTTTATATCAATTGCATGTAGCAATTCACACGGAAAAAAAATGTTTACAACTGCTGAGCTTTCAGGATTTGATAAAGGATAACGAATGAATCTATTGCATACTACTGAAGAATAAATTTGAATAGGAAGTAGATATTTTTCGGGGAAATACTTCATTTGTAAACCGCTATATGCGTATCCAAATCTTAATAGATTTAGAGCTCGTTTAGGATGTTTTTCTATATTGCTTCCTACTATTTGCCCAAACTTTTTTACTACATTACTCATGTCTTACTCCTAGCGCAAAAATAAGCCAAGCGTTCTAAATGAAGAACAGTGGCTTACATAAATATTACAACAAACATAGAGTAAATTCAAGAAAATACTAATCTCTTTTAGTTGCAGATACTATACTTAAATCAACAGTTATTGATGATATATCTTCTCTATAAAGGTCATTCAGCTTATCACTAGTTGTCCCCCAAGTTAATGGAGTCATATTAATTAAATGCCTGAAAAGATCCTTATCCAGTTTAATACTGTAGCTTAAATTCTGAATATCTTTAATACTAAGTTTTTTGCTCATATGATCGATTACTTGCTGATTTGAATATCTAGAAGTATCGCCATCATACAATTTATCTCTTAGTTCAATAAGATAATTAGAGCCAGGAATAACTTTTATAATTATCCCCCTATCCCTTAACAC
>JAAYHT010000028.1 GCA_012735285.1 Clostridiales bacterium
CCTCTTCCCTCGTGGCATCAGGTCTTCCATATAGAATATTTTCATAAACCGTCCCCGAGAAAAGATAGACATCCTGCTGAACCATTCCTATCTGGGAACGAAGAGATTTTATAGTAACATCTTTGATATCATGTCCATCAATTAATATCCTTCCTTTAGTAACATCATAGAACCTAGGTATGAGGTTACATAGTGTTGTCTTTCCACTTCCTGAAGGACCTACTAATGCTACAGTCTCTCCTGCTCTTACAGTTAGATCAATGTCTGAGAGCACATTCTTGTTATTATCCGAATATTTAAAACTCACATTGTCAAATCTAATCTCTCCTCGAACATTTTCAAGGGGTATGGCGTTCGTTGAATCGACAATATCTACAGGTGTATCCATTATTTCAATAAATCTTTCGATACCCGTCATCCCCCTTTGGAACTGCTCAGTAAATTCCACAATACGTCTTATCGAATTGAGTAACATCGATACATAAAGAAGGTATGCCACTAAATCGGCAGGATTTATCCTACCATGTATCATAAAGAATGCACCTGCTATAACAACTGCAATATACATTATTCCGTCAAAGAACCTCACAGTGCTTTGGAATCCCGCCATGTATCTATAAGCTTCGTCTTTAATATTTAGGAACCTCTCATTTCCCCTGCGGAACTTTTCCTCTTCGATTTCCTCATTGGCATATGATTTTACCACTCGAACACCTAGCAAACTGTCTTCTACCTGTGCATTGATTTCCCCTATTTGATACCTTGATTTCTTAAAGGCCCTTCTCATCTTTTTGCTAAAGGACAGAGAGCAGATCAGCATTATAGGAATCAGTGAAAATATTATTAACGTTAAAGCAAGATCCGTATTTGCAAGGATCACAAAGGAGATGCTTATCTTAAGCGCTGCAATAAAGTACTCCTCCGGACAGTGGTGGGAAAACTCAGTAACATCAAACAGGTCACTTGTGATGCGTGCCATTATTTGCCCTATCTTAGTGTTGTCGTAGTAAGAAAAGGATAGGTCTTGAAGATGTGAAAACAGATCTCTTCTCATATCTGTTTCTATCTTTGCACCCATCATATGGCCAAAATATGCCATGAAATAGTTTGCCGCAACATCAACTAACCTAAGTGCGAGATATAAGGCTCCTAAAGTAAGAATTGTTCTAACCGTCAATTCTTCAAGGCGATTCATACCCATATCGGTAATATATCGTACAATTAGAGGCAGGACCAGCTCACAAACCGTAGTCAAAGCGGCACAAAATAGATCCAGCGCTAATATCCAGCGGTATTTTTTGAAATAAGGGATAAAACGACGAATAAGATAAGTTGTCTTCATCACTTTGTTATTGCTCATATATTTATTGCATTTCACCTCGATTTTTTTGTTACATTACACATAATATTATCCTATAAAATAACTGTTGGCAACTTTGCTCAACAGTTATTTAGTGTATTTCGACTTAAGAACCTTGATCACAAACAAAGGCAAGGCTATCATTCTCTTGTAGCGGCTAGGCTGCTTTATTAGCCTGTACAGCCATTCAAGTCCATGCTTTTGATAAAACTCCGGAGCCCGCTTCACTGCCCCAGCCCATACATCCAGGCTGCCACCTACGCCTATTGCAGCCTTTACTTTCAGATTTTGCTTATGTCTTGCTATAAACTTCTCCTGCTTAGGGGCTCCCATGGCAACACATAAAAAGTCAGCATTTGAACTATTAATCATTTCAACAATTTCTTTTTCATCCTCACTTGAAAAGTAGCCATGGTGAGTTCCAACAACTATTAGATTAGGAAATGCTTGCTTTATCTTTTCAGCCGCTAAAGATGCTATTCCGGGCTTGCCGCCCAACAAAAATACCGACCCCTTATTCTCATTAAGCCAATCCAAAGTATTATTTAAAAAATCTATACCTGTAACTCTTTCCTGCAAAGGATGACCTAATATTTTAGATGCATATATTAAGCCTATTCCATCAGGAATGACTAAATCGGCTGAACGCAAAATGCTCTTTAACTCTATATCCTTATTAGCGTTATATATTATCTCGGAGTTAGGGGTAACAATCAAGCTGCAGCCTTCTTTACTCATCAGTTCCTCGAAGGACTGCCTGGCTTGTTGCATATTTACCAAGTCAACCGGAACTCCTAATATTTCAATCTGCTTTCTTTCTATCATTTTACTCTTCCTTATATTCAGCAAGCTTATCTTCCTCAAGGTACTGTTCGGATAACATTATAAGTGCTTTTGACCTTTCAGAAAGATGTTTTAAGCCATCTAAAGGTACTTCTTCCCCAGTATCCAATCTCCAGGCCCTGCCGTTTTCAAATATGCCGTCCATGGACATGAAATAGATTATTTCATCGGTGATGAAAGAACCTAATGGTGCATACCTGTTTTGAATAACAAATCCTGATTCAGCAGTAAATAAATTCTGACCCAAATAGATAGTGTCCAGTTCTTCAAAGCCAAATAAATGAGCTATAGTTGGCAAGAAATCCATCTGACCTCCAGCTATAGATATGGTCTGGTTTACCTTTTCCCCCGGAATGTGAATTATCAGAGGTACATTTGCCATTTCATCAAATCGATAGGGCTTTCCTAAGAATTCAGTTAAAAGCACCTCATTATCCACATCGTATTGTGCTAAACCGAAATGATCTCCATAAATAGCTATTACCGTGTTTTCATATAGACCGGCTTCCTTAAGTTCATCAATTAAAACTCCTACTGCATAGTCACAATAGGCAATGCTGTTAAGGTAGTTTCCAAATCTCGTACCTATGTGTTTATCCTCAAGTTGAATCGTCTTTAATTTCTCATCCATTTCAAAAGGAGTGTGGTTAGTTAATGATACCATAAAACTATAGAAGGGCTGGGAAATTTCTTTTAAATATTCAACAGATTGAATATAGAATTCATGATCGAGTATGCCCCAACCGTGGATCCTAGAAGGATTGTAACCTTCATCATCAATAAATATATCAAAGCCCTGGGCGGGATACATATCTTCCCTGCTCCAAAAGCTACCATCATACCCATGCATTGCTATAGTGCTATAACCTCTTTCTTTAAGAAGCACAGGAAGTCCCCTGAAGGTATTATTCTTATAAATCTCATAAGTATAGCTGTTAACTGTTCCATATAGTGAATTATTTGTAGCAAATTCAGCATCGGAAGTGATTCCTGCAGCACTCTGCATAAAGTAATTGTCAATGTATATTGTTCCGCTATCTTTAATTAAATTATTTAACACAGGGGTAATTTCCTGCCCATAATAATCCCTATTTATAACAAAGTTCTGCAAGGCCTCCATCTGAAGCACAATTAAGTTCCTTCCTTCAGCTATGCCAAAAAGAAGGTCTGACTCATCAACCTCATAATCTAAAGGATCTTCCTCTTCGATTTCCTCTACACCAAAACCTGTTGTTTCTCTCAGTATGTCTTTAATATGGTAGGAGAAAAACTCCAGGTTTCCCATCGATCTAAGAAATACTATATCAGTTACGCTGCCTAATACCAATATGGCTATTAAAACTACTAAAACTATAGCTACTAGCCATCTCTTATTGCTTCTCTTATGCTTGTCCATTATTAGGGCAACTATTAATATAGGTAAATCAACTAACAGTAAGAAAAATCTAGGCTGTATGACTTCGATAATAACATCAGTGACATCACCAATATATTTGCCCGAACCCAGCATGGCCACACTTAAGTATCCGTGAAAATATGCATTAAAAGTTACATCGCAGAACATTAAAATTGAAAAGAGGAAATAGAACACAAAAGGAATCCACAGACGGTGAAAGCTTGAAAAGAATAGTATCAGAAACACTGCTGTGGATATCCACAAAAATATGAAGTTGATTTCAATATTCATTAAGTAATAAAAGAGTAAGGGCTTAATAATTAAACATGCTAAAATAATCCATTGCCAAGGTCCTACTGGCCTATATTTGCTCTCTAATATATCTTGCATTTGTTTACTTCCTTTTAAATTTATGCTATCATTTATCTGCTTTGCTTATTATACATTTATTAAAAATAGTGTCAATACAAGTTTTGACAGGTTTGGAGAATAATATATGAAAATTTGTGTTATTGGACTAGGTTATATCGGCTTACCGACAGCATCAATGTTTGCATCGGCAGGATGTGAAGTTGTAGGAGTCGATAAAAACCCCAAGGTAATAGATGCTTTAAATAAAGGCCAAATTGTTATAGAAGAAAAGGGATTGGCAGAGTTAGTCAGTAAGGTTGTAAAGGACAAGCTTCTTCGCGGATCATTAGTTCCAGAAGAGGCAGATGTATTTATCATTACTGTGCCTACGCCTATCACGGCTCAAAAAAAAGCTGACATGTCTTATGTAATTTCAGCTACTGAAAGCATCGTCCCCTATTTAAGAAAGGGGAATATTGTAATATTGGAATCTACCTCACCTGTAGGAACAGTTGATGAGCTAATGGTCCCTATTTTAAGAAAATCGGATTTGAAGATTGGAGAAGAACTCTATGTGGGACATTCGCCTGAGCGGGTTATTCCCGGGCAAATTCTAGAGGAACTGGTTTACAACAGCCGCTTAGCTGGAGGTATAAATCCTATTTCATCAGAAAAGATTGCTAATGTATATAAGACCTTTGTAAAGGGTGAAATCTATCTAACTGACAGCAGAACGGCTGAATTGTGCAAGCTTGCAGAAAACACATATCGGGATGTTAATATCGCCTTTGCCAACGAGCTTGCAAAGATCTGTGAAGATCTAAATATTAATGTCTGGGAGGCTATTGAGCTTTGCAATAAGCATCCCCGGGTAAATATACATCAGCCAGGGCCCGGTGTAGGTGGTCATTGCATTGCTGTTGACCCATGGTTTATAGTGGAAAAACAGCCGGATAACGCTAATATAATAGAGCTTTCGAGAAAGACCAATGACTCTATGCCCGGCCATGTTACAGAGAGAATTAAACAAATACTAACTGGCATAGATTCTCCTAAGGTAACAATCTTAGGTATCACATATAAACCTAATGTAGACGATATTAGGGAAAGCCCTATAATCTACTTAATTGACATGCTTAGAAATGACGGTATAAATGTATCCATCTATGATCCACATGTGGAAAATTATGATGGTAATGAAAAGGACCTTATTACAGCTGCAAGGGACTCCGATCTATTAGTACTCGGAGTACATCACAATAATTTTAAGGAGCTGCCTTTTAAAGAATTAGCAGAGATTATGCGTCATAAGAACTTCTTTGATACGCGCAACTTTGTGCCTACAAGGGATGCTGAAGATGCGGGTTTTTCATGCTATTTATTGGGTAACAACTGACCCCGTCTGAAAAAACCCAGATACATTAGCATGGCTGCTAAGCCCCAGAAATAGGCCATCATGTATGGCTCTTCAAAGATGTTTTCAAAATAGCAGTGTGCTAACACGCCAACAAGCCCGGAGAAAATTCCTACGGAAAGAGCCTTCGGGTTTTCTATATTTCTAAATAGAGGCTCTTGAGTATCTATAACATACACAGCATTGCTGCGATAGATTGCTCTAAGACCCCATATTACCAATGCGGCTAGTAGTATTATGAAAAAGATGATTCCAATATAGCCCATCTCAACCATGGTCTTTAGATAGTAGTTATCCATATAGAAATAGTAGAACTCTTCTGTTTCATCCAAGATCTTGTTGTTCATAGCGACAGCGCCGCCAAACCTGCCTAGACCAAACCCTAACCATGGATTGTTCTCTAATAGAAGCATTCTACCTACTTCCCATCTTAATGCCCTTCCTCCAATAGCAGATGCTTCAGCATAATCGGATGTAAAAAGATATGTCAATCTATAAGTTATAGAAGGGACAAATACTAATACTCCCGCTATTGCTGCTGCCATTAAAACAAGTAAACGTCTATCAATAAAAAGTGCAAATACTATTACAGCAACTACCATTCCAACCCATGCCCCCCTTGAAAAGGTGAAAAGTAGACAAAGGCACATTATGCCAGTTATGCATAGGTATATAAACTTCATCCAATTTTTTTTGCTGTAATAAATCATACCAGCAGCCATAGGAGCAAGAAGTACTATTAATGAACCGAAAATATTAGGACTGCCGGTTAGGGAAAATACTCTTGTTCTTACACCCATTTCAGTTTGAGTTACCCAAGAAGCCGGTATGGGAACAGCGATAATATACTGATAAATACCATGCAAGCAGAGTAAAGCCCCCATCCCTAAAAATGCATAGTATACAATTTTAAAATCTTTATCATCTTCTATTAGTCTCAAAATTATGAAAAACCATACCATGTATTGTACAACAGCCCTATAGCCTGCCATTGCAATAGCAGGATAAGGACTTACTGCAGACATCAAGAGCAGGCCTACTGCCATGAACAGAATAATATAGACGTCCAGAGCAGTTTCCCTTTTTATTGCAACTGTCTGCCTTAAGGCCTTTCTCCATAGTATGAAAACAATAGAAACAATTATGAACAGTTCCTCCCAGGCAGAAGCTAAAGGAGAAAATGCTATCTTAACCCTAATAATATACTCAATTGGTAAATATAATGCGAAGGCTACAAGCAGCCACTGATGTAAACTTAATTTATGAATAGATGAAAAGACAACACTCCCCTTTGTTATCGAGAAGTATTTGCCTTTAATCCTGTTTAATAGACGATAAAATAAGCTCTGTTCTATTAAAGATCCTATAGAATAGAGTAACTCTCTTAAAAATCCTAAGAACTTGTAATAATAGGATTTTTCGATATTGCTATCAGCCTCACAGAAGCGTATCCAAAGCTTCTTTGTAACAGAGTACTGATAATAGGTTTTAAAACTATTAATTAAGCTATAAAGAAACCCCTGCCGCCATATGTTTATAAAATACATTATGAATGCAGAAATCTTCTGTATTGCAAAACTGCTTTTAATAACGCTATTCATTAAGCCCCACCTCAGATATTATTCGCCAATTTCAACACGGCGGATAGTACCGCTGCATTCAAAGGTCTGGGTTTTTACAATAAAGGTCCTTCCTGCTCTTAGCTCCTGGCTACCTATTTTAGGGCTGGGGGTATCCTTTGCCACCTTAGTTTTTATCTCTATAACGACATCCTTTTTACTGGGATCTAGCGCATCAACTATTATTCCGTCATCCCTAATAGCTTGTACGATATAATCTTCAAACCAGACATCTGTAATAGTTGCATTCATATATTCATTTCCTGCAACCAGTTTTTCACCAACCAGGTCCTGCCTTTCAATCTCTTCTAATAATCTTGGCGGAGTACCTATTATCACAACTTCTGCCGTTAAATCAACCTGCGGTGAAACCGCATTATTAATCTGTGGCCCAAAAAGCTGCCAAGCTATAGCTCCAAGAACAGCAATAACGACTATTAGGATTACTAAATCAACAACATTGATAATTCCAAACAGCTTTCCCTTTTCGTTTATTATCTTCATTCCATCCTCCAATTACTTAAATATTCTATTAAGTTTAAGAAGTTCTTCCATTCTATTGACTCGCTCATCCCAGGAACATGCCTTTGCATACTCAATTCTCTTTTTTATTTTTTCCTGATCATTTTCATTTAAAGCTTCTTCACATTTTACCACAAAGTCATCGGCATTTTCAGCAATATAGACAACATCCGAGAAATCTTTAACCTGTAATGGTTCTTTTGTGCTGACTATGGGCTTTCCTGTGGCTAAATATTCATATAGTTTCAAAGGACTTACATCCTTTGATAGACGTCCTTCTCGAAATACATTTAGGCAGACATCAAACTTGCTAATATATTTGGGTAGTTCAGTTTGAGGTATCAATCCTAAGAATTTAATATTTGGATAGTTCTTTAAAGCTGATATATCCACCCCGGGTAGTGTTTTGCCTATTATAATAATTTCACCCTGTGGATAAGCTTTCGCCAGCTTTTCGATACAATCGTAATCGATGCATTCCTGAAGCATTCCTATAAAACCAAATACCGGTTTATTATCCTTCTTCTTTTCATGAGATACCCTAGAGAATATTTCTAAAGCCACACCATTAGGTATTAATTCAACATTTTTATTATACCTAACAAGGGTATCATATAGCCCCTGTGCTGTACAGAATACAAAAGAGGCTTCCTTAGCCAGATCCTCCTCCATTTTATCTACAACTTCAGGATTGATCATACCTTTATAGGCAGAGTGCCTATCTACGCAATCATAGATCACTCCGCTATTTGGTATATATTCTATTAAATCACATGAAGTAGGGGAATAGCACCAAAGGTATGGCTTTTCGAATCCATGGTGCTTAATTAATCTTTTTATATACCTTGAAAGTCTTTTCTGATTAATCTTATTAATCCATCTATATTTATTAAAAAAAGGCAAACTTGGAGGCGAAGCATATACGGTAATATTTTTCTTTACCTTTTGTCCAGGTTTTTTATAGGCAAACAAACGCCCTAAAGTCGATCTGTCTTTCAAGGGCGCTAAAAGGGATACAGGCGGATCTATGTATATGATCTCCGCATCCTTAAGCCTATTCATCACATTTTGCTTTCTTGTCGGAACGGGTAAGTAGTTGGAAGTTGAAATACATACAATCTGACGCATCAATTTCCTCCTGTATCTAATAGTCTTCTAGCCGCTTCTATATTAATCTTTTCCTGTTTGCGCAATTTCTCTGCCACAGTTTTGGCTCGCGAGCTGCCATGCTCCATAGCGAAATCTATTTCTTTGCAGAGCCTTTCTACCGAAAGCTCTTCAAGCGGAATGCATGCATTAGAACCTATGTCTTTTAGGAAGCTGTCTACTTTAATATCATAAGATATCCCAATCGTAGGAGCTCCCCCCGCTGTAGCAAATATTATCGAATGAAGTCTCATTCCTACTACAAGCTCCATCGATCCCAGCATACCGATCAATTCTTCAACGCTATGTTTTTTAGTGCATACATAGTAAGGGCTCTTAATATGGGCTATGACCCTTTCAGCTGCACTTAGATCTTTAGGAAGCTCAATCGGTAAGAATACGGGGATCAGTCCATAACTCTCATAGGCATAATCTGCCGCTTTTGCTACATATTCGGGATTTTTAAAGCTATGCCAATTCCTCAAACAGAACCCTATTTTCCTAATCTCAGGTGGAACTCCTTCTGAAATAAATGCCGCCTCTACCTCAGCCTCCGATGCTTTTTTGCAATTTACAGTGGGATCTGCAGACAGTATTATCTCCGGCTTATCCACCTTCATCTCTTTCAGTGCTTCATAGGATATACTGTCTCTAAGTGTTATAATTTCTGCTGTTTCGTTTAGCACTTTGGCAGCAATGCGGCGGTTTAGTTTTGATTTTATAGGACCAATTCCACAACCATACATGATAATGCGGCAACCAAACCATTTTGCTGCTTTTAGCGTAAATAGATAGAAATATAGCGACCGAGATGAGGTAACGTCTTGTATAAGGCTTCCACCGCCATTTACAAATATCTTTGCTTTTCTTAAACTTGAGAAAAAGGCAAAGATATTAAAAATATAAAAGGATCTTGTTTTACATACCAACCTAGTCTCTTTTTTATTTCTCGACATTACCCAAAAGGGCATATCGGAATCTATTTCTTTCAACTGAGAAAGAATAGCCTTTAATATTGCTTCATCACCCGCATTGCCTCTACCGTAGGCACCACAGATGACAGCACCCTGCCTTCCTTTTTTCATCTGGCGCCGCATTATTGTCTTATAGACCTTTTCCTGGTCTTCCCGCATTCGCTCAAGTGAAAAGTCCGATTTTGCTTTTTTAAACAGGTTTTCAGCTAAGGTTCTTCTCAGATCTTCATCTACTGAAAGCCTGTATATGTACTCAGCGAAGGTCTTGACATCTCCAGGCTCAAAAATAAAGCCGTTTTCGCCATGCTTGATAAGAGCAGGAATACCTCCTACCCGGCTTGCGATAGCAGGGCAGTGTTCGTAAGCTCCTTCAAGTAAAGAATAGGGGAAGGTCTCTGAAAGCGAAGCCAGTACGTTTATATCAACTTTAGAAAAAAATCCTTTGATATCACTAACCCAACCGACAAATTTAACTCTATGATCAACTTTTAGATCACGAGCCAATTTCTTTAATTTATCCTCATCCTCGCCAGTTCCCGCTATTAAAAGCTTCAATTTAGGGTTTTTATCATATGCTAAAGCAAAGGCACGTATCAGCGTGCCTATATCCTTTATTGGAGTGAGCCTAGCTGCTATTCCTACTATAATGTCCTCATCTTTGCCTTTCGGCGGCTTAGGATCAGACTTAGCTTTAGAAAAATCTAAGCCGTTATAAATAGTAAATATCTTTAGCGGATCAAAACCTCTTTCTATAAGATTTTGTTCCATTTTGCCCGCTACCGCCATGTAAAAGTCCATATTCCTAAGGGCTATAGCATTGATAGAACCGAATGTAATCTGCTTTAAAGGCATTCCCATGTAATCCAATCTGGGATCTGAATGCACTGTCGTCATAACAGGAATAGAGCGAAGCTTTTTTACTATAACTCCGAGCATATTGGCCTTTGCCCCATGGCAATGAATAATATCAGGTTTGAATTCATCGACAGAGGCAAGGGCCATCTTCATATCTTTAAAGATATTCCAACCGTTATCGATTACATGAACGTCTAGATTCATTTTTTTGCCCTCGTCAGCTAGAACACCTTCGCGGAAACTGACCAACCTGAGGTCGTTGTTGTATGATAACTCCCTGGCGAGGGTTAGTATATGGGTTTTTCCTCCTCCGATGTCACCACCGGCAGCGAAGAGCATTATTTTCATATGAATCTCCAAACTATAATTAATTTAAACCAGTAATAATTGTAGCTACCTGTGCCCTTGTAACAGGATTTTTAGGCCATAGTTTACCATCATAGCCTGAAATAACTTCCTGCGCAACTAAGGTTTTGACGTATGGCAAGGCCCAAGATGAAACTTGATTGCTATCTTCAAAGTTATCTAGTTTTGCTTCAGCATAACCCCTTTCTTGGGTTCTGCCGATTATAGTCATAACCTCTTCCCTGCTTATAGGGCTTGTGGGTTTAAAGTATGTTTTACCTTCTACCCCAACCCCTTGAATTATCCCCATTTTATACATAGCCTTTGCAGAGTCAAGGGCCCATGTAGGTATTGAGGATGTATCTTCAAATGGCAGGGTTACATCTTCATAATCCTCAGCCTTACTGCCAAGCCAATTTGTCATAATTACTGCAAATTCAGCTCGAGTCATATTCTTATCAGGCAGATATGCAAAACCCGCATCTATCTTTACACCATTAATTATACCTTGATAGTAGAGGTAGGATGTAAAATCATTTGCCCAGTGCTTACCCATATCGATAAAAGGCTGTTCCATTTCATCGCCCGCAGCAATAGTCAATGCCTTGCGATTAATATTGCCACTTAGGTCAAAAGCTGCCAGGCTCAGTCTATGCATAAGCCCATCTGGCTCAGGAAGGGTAGCCGTTAATTTCTTAGTATCCTTATTATAGCTAAAGGATAATGGTTTACCATCATAAGTTAATCTAATGTTATCTGCTGACAATTCTTGATCAACATTATCTCTTATGTCAGCAGTAACATTTCGATCGGCTACCTTAAGCTCAATAACTGGTGCCTGCTGATCAACATAGTAACCCACACCAGCTACAAATTGATCCACATAAATTGTTCCCCTATCAGCACCAGTTGCACTGATCATTAGTGATTTTACGGATGTGGCTTCTTCTGGTGTATTGATAACTAGCAATTTCCATCCCGTAAAATCTAGTTTCGTGGCTAAAACTTCTTTTTCTCCTTCTTTAGTATTGTATATAACACTTAAAGTATTGCCTGATCCATCACCGTAAATCCAGAAATTTAAAGTATCTGGACTCTTTGAAAAAGTCATCTTTGTTGGTACCTTTATTTGATGCTCAGATGTTTTACTAAAATCATATTTTATTTCAGCACTCTGGAAACCAAATCTTACTTTGGTCAAATCTCTGTTTACATTTACAGAATACTCTTCAGCGGGTCCACTTTCTAATAGGTGTTTTTGACCCTCGAAGGATTCTAAAAGCTCACCTAGGCTGACTATATTCACACTAACTGATGCCTTAGCCCCTCCTATTGAAGCTGTTATAGTACCACTGCCACTGGTAATATTTCCTGCGGTAAATCTTCCATTGTTATCAATCGTACCTATATTACCTTCTACTTTCCAATTATAGC
The DNA here is from genome assembly GCA_012735285.1 of Clostridiales bacterium. Classification (GTDB taxonomy): domain Bacteria; phylum Bacillota; class Clostridia; order Peptostreptococcales; family Anaerovoracaceae; genus JAAYHT01. The sequence goes on from JAAYHT010000028.1 coordinate 12,260, forward strand.
AGTGGGCTTGAGAGACTATTGGCATATTCTTGTAAAATGCATTGGCACTTAGATCTATTGTATCTCCTGCATTTAATGTAATACTTGTTAAGCCCTTTCCATCTTTTTGGCTTATGATATTTATACTATCCGGATTAGTTAGTATTGAAATATCTACAGTACTTGATATATTACCATACTTTATAGTCACCTTGCCTGACTTTGAACTAGGTCCTGCTTTGAATACCCCTTTGTCATCAAAAGTTCCTAAATTGCTAGGTGCACTGAATGACAGCTCATCAACATCTGGTGAAGCAACAGGATAGTAATAATCATCAGTAGCTTTTACATCAAAGGATAGTTCTGCTCCCGGTAGCATCAGCGCACTATAAGGATAAGGATGTATATTGGCAATCCTACCAGTAGGCTGAGCAGTGTTTATGAGAAGAATATAATTTGCACAATTCCTCAACGAACCCTGAGATGGTTTATTAACAGTGGTCATGTCAGTATAGCCAGGGTAAATTGAATGAATTGCAGTAGAGCCGCCCCCATCCATGTTCAGAGCCTCAACACAACCTAATTCTATCATGCGATTAGCAAGCTCTTTAAGAGTTACACCCCTGCTATAACCGCTCTGCCTGCCATCTACTGTATAAAAGACTAAAGATCCATCATTCTTTATACCTACTGCAGTACGAGGGTTTACATCAACTGTTGAAGGTGCCACATTAGAACCATCAGTAACCAACTTATCGCCGCCACCGACTGCATATACTACATCATTCCAATTCTCATCAGCATTAAACTCTATAGTTACCCTATCTCCCACTTTTAAAGTCTGAACATTGGCTAAGGTGCCCGGATAGTCGCTGTTTAACGAAATGCTTAAAAGAACTCTACCTTCTGGAATATAGGTTGGTCCATTAGATTCAAGGACAGATTCGACTGTTGCCTCAATCGTGTTATTGATAGCAACTTCTCCAGATTCTACAAGAAGAATAATATTATGAGTCGGAATAGGTGCCTTATTTGTATCATCGTCAGCAAAATCTCTAGTATAAAGCATGAGACCTGAAGAATTGGATATCACTTTATTTAAATGTACTGAACCAACCGGCCTTTGTAAGTTATCACTACTTACCCTAATATTTAAATTTACCCTACCTATTATTGCTGTACCGTCTTCATAAAAACCTATTGAAGGATTTTTACTGCTTTCTGAAGTGAAAAGAATTCCATCTTTAATGGTCATCCCCAAAGGAACTCCGTTGGACATATTAAAAAAGTCACCGTTAAGTCCTGCTACTACTCGATCTCCTTCAGACTCTGATTTCGCAACAACAGCCTTATAACTCGCAGCTCCGTAAATGTCATTTCCATACGAAATCTTAGGAATAATATTTCCCCCAGGCTGGTATTCTATGTAGTTCTCAGTTATCCTATCATTTGCCGCCTTGTTCCAAAAGACACCGCTGCCTAAAACGGTTTTATTTGCGATATATAACGATTCACTGTGGAGCTTGTCCCCTAGACTTGCACCAAAAACCGTTAGGCCCGTAATAGGACTTATCATCAAAAAAAGCACTAATAATCCAGCTATTATTCTTCTAAAATTTTTCATACTTATCCCCCTTTAGGTTAACCAAGATGTCATTAACTTATTTGATAGTATAGCTTCCCTTTACCATTACCCATATGTCTGTTTTTGCACTAATCCCCCTACCATCGTCCCTGGGAATTAACAGCAGGTGATTTCTCGACACTTCATTTCCACCTAGCAGATCCTTTGCTCCTGTTACATCAGATAATCCGTTCTCGCCGTTATCTATAGCAACAGCTGTACCACTACGTAAAATTAATTCTGTTCCCTCTCCTCCGATGAGCTTTTGACCTGCTTTTACAAAGACAGGTTCAAAGAAGGCCCCGGAAGTACCTTGGGCTTTGATTTCAGCAATCTTTGAATCTACATAGCTTTTAGTAACTACCGGGTCATCTTGTGAACCTGGCTCATAAGTTTCTGCCCCCACCGCTATTGTAGTAACAATGAGGGCAATTACTACGATTAATACTGCGACTCTTCTTTTGTTCATAACCTTCTCCTTTAGTAACATAGGCTTTTAGAAATCAGCTATTCCTAAACTTATTGACAGAGCGTCATTGGTTTTTTTGAGACATTCATCATCTATTTTACCTATTTTCTCCCTTAAACGCTTCTTGTCAATAGTTCTAAGTTGTTCCAACAAAACTACCGAATCCTTTGATAGCCCGTGACCTTCAGCACGTATTTCTACGTGGGTTGGTAGTTTTGCTTTGTTAATTTGTGACGTAACCGCCGCTACAATTACAGTAGGGCTATATTTATTTCCAATGTCATTTTGAACTACAAGGACTGGTCTAACTCCTCCTTGTTCTGATCCGATGACTGGACTTAAATCGGCAAAATATATCTCACCTTTCTTTACTATCAAGTCACTCACTCTCTTTTCTCGCTTTTCGGTAACCATTTTAATCTCACCGTTTGCTATCTAATTTTGTTTCATACTCTTTCAAATCTTCAAGATAATCATTCATTCCTTCTTCAGATAATTCTAAATTTATCATGCTCATTTCTTTATAACCTTTTATCAGCTCATTGCGGATGCGCTCTTTTTTCTTTTGAGCAAAATACATTGTTAAAGCTTCTCTAATTAATTCGCTTCTATTCTTTTGCTCCTCTTCCATTATAAGCTCAGCCTGTTCTAAAAGAGACTGTGGTATACTCACTATAATTTTTTTCAGATTGGACATACGATCACCTCATCTAGGACTTTTATCTTATTTGTATATACGTTTATATATGCTTTTGTATATATAGAATTATATACGTTGTGTCGTAATTTGTCAAATTCTAAGTTTTGATGGTTTGTTTTATCGCCAAGGCCGTCATATCTGCAATGTCAGTAGCTATTAACCCATATTCTCCAAAAGATTCTGCAGCTAAGTCACCGGCAAGCCCATGGATATATACACCTACTGACGCCGCCTCTAGACAGGATAGGCCTTGTCCTAGCAGTCCTCCGATGACGCCTGATAGTACGTCACCACTTCCACCAGTCGCCATCCCCGGGTTTCCTGTCGTATTAATATATGTTTTTTTGTTCGGGGTTGCCACCAAAGTACCTGCCCCCTTTAATACTGCCACGGCGCCCGTTAGTTCTGCCAGTTGTTGCACTGCTTTAATCCTGTCGTTATTAACCTCTTTGGCAGTAGTCTTTAGTAGCCTAGCAGCCTCTCCCGGATGAGGCGTTATTACAGTACGGCCTGTCGCCGAATTAAGTAATTCGGCAAGTTCATTATTA
>JAAYHT010000250.1 GCA_012735285.1 Clostridiales bacterium
ACACCAACCTCCAGACCCCTTGCAGTTTCAACGATTACATTATCTCCCTTTTTTATATCTAAACCATCAGGATCAAAGTAGTATATCTTTCCAGCTTTCTTAAATCTGACTCCCGCAACCTTTACCATCATTTCCTCCTATAGTAGTTTTAACAGCATATTCTTTATAGAATAGCTGACATTAAAGTTTCTGTTTAATTCGCGTCTTGCTTCTTCAATATGATCTATTGCAGAAAACAATCTTTCCTTTGTTAATAAATGGCTTTCCAATGAATCATCTTCATATATACCCATAGATACCATTATTAACTTGTGATACCATTCTTGCAAAGCATCTAAAAATGCATATGCCCGATCTCGATCAGAGAGCACAGGTGCCAGTTTTTTTGTTATGGTAAAAAACTTCTCTTTTCTTAATAGCATTTCACCTATATCTCTTGCCTGTAATTTGGCCTCCTTTTCAAGATCGGTAATTTCAGTTTCTTCATCAACGGTAAATACTATACATCTAGATACAATTGTGCTCAATAGGTTTTCAATATTCTTTGATAACAATATTATTACAGAATCCCCCAATGGTTCTTCTAGAGTTTTTAACAATCTATTTTGAGCCCATACTGTCAGAGTATCAGCTTCTTTAATGATAGCTACGGTTTTTGAACCTTCCAAGGGCTTCATGGACAACCTGTTTTGAAGCTCCATAACCGCCTTATCTTTAACTGACAATCCATCTGGTTCCACATAGACTATATCCTCAGGGTAAGGGGTTATGGCATTAGCAAAAACACCAGCAAGATGATCACAATTTTTTCCTTCCAGAATATATGCATGAAATAGTTTGCCTTTTTCAACTTGTTGTAAAAGTATCTCTTTTACCCTTTCTAAACGCATTTTAGTTCCCTCTATCAATAAACTTGCTGACTTTATCAATAATATCCATCTCAATCTGCCCTATTTCCTTCGAACCATCGATAACAATTATGCGCTCCGGATATTTGCTAGCAAGTTCTAAATAGCCATTGTAGACTTCTTTATGGTAATCAATTTTCTCAGATTCAATGCGATCCAGTTCTCCTTCGGAAATCCGCTTGATGCCAAGCTCAGGGTCTACTAATAACAGGAAGGTCAGATCAGGCATTAGATTAGAAACAGCAATTTGATTTATAGTTAAAATACAATCACCCAGTTTTCTTCCATAGCCTTGGTATACAATGCTCGAATCTATAAAACGGTCACATATTACTGTCTTTCCTGCTTCCAATGCAGGTCTAATTAACTGATCTACATGCTGGGACCTTGATGCGGCATATAGCAAGGCCTCAGTCATGGGAGACATTTCCGAATGATTTATATCTAGTATAATCTCCCGGATTTTCTCTCCTATTACAGTTCCCCCTGGTTCCCGGGTCAAAACCGTATCTATTCCTCTAGCCCTTAAGTATCTATCTAAATTCTTTATCTGAGTTGTCTTACCTGATCCATCCGGACCTTCAAAGGTGATAAATAAGCCTCTATTCATTAATAATTCCTCTACTTCTTAATTACCTGGTCGATAAGTTTGCCTAATAAATAAAAAGAAATAACTAGAACTGGAACACATAGTAATGCTGTAAAAATGATCCTTAATATTGTCATCGTATCCATGGTATTCCACTTATCCTTTGTTTACTTGTACATGTAGGATAACATAAAAAGACAGATAACCGCAACTCAAATAGTTTTGCACAAATGAAAATACACACCCTAAGGTGTGTATTTCCATCAAATTGGCAAGGACCTATTCTCCCAGGCAGTCTCCCGCCAAGTACCTTCGGCGCTAAAGAGCTTAACTACTGTGTTCGAGATGGGAACAGGTGTATCCTCTTTGCTATACTCACCAATTTGAAGCCCTAACCCAATTAAAATAAATTGTGGTAGTCTTTTGAGGGCCGTACCCTCAAAGCTGAACAATGCAAACCTTTGGTCAAGCGTTCGACCTATTAGTATCGGTCAGCTAAGTACATTGCTGCACTTACACCTCCGACCTATCAACGTGGTAGTCTCCCACGGGTCTTATCAGTTAAACTGAAGGAAATCTAGTCTTGTGGGGGGCTTCGCACTTAGATGCTTTCAGCGCTTATCCCGTCCATAC
>JAAYHT010000251.1 GCA_012735285.1 Clostridiales bacterium
TAGTTCAGCAGTCTCGAGTCCAAGCAACCTGTATATAATTCGAGCTCTTTTACTTTTAACTCCGGTTTTTCCGGCACAACATAGCCTAACATCGCCCACCTCTAAGTTAATATTATGAATGATATATATACAAAAATCAAACAAAGTAATTAGATTTGCATAAATATAATTATATAAAAGTAGACATATTGAAATAGTTGTAATATAATAACTTCAAGAAATTTAAAATTAAATAATGGTTCCGATCATCTTTTTGGGTGTCGTTTCCATTCCCTGTTTAAATTTCTTAAAAAATTAAAATTTCGGAGGAAAGAAAATCAATGCAAGACAAAAACATCCTATGTCAAGACTGCGGAACTGAATTTGTATTCACAGTAGGCGAGCAAGAATTCTATAAGGAGAAGGGTTTTGACAACGAACCAAAAAGATGTAAGGAGTGTAGAGAAAAGAGAAAACAAGAAAGAAGGCAATTTAGAAACTACAGACAATCTTACTAAGATTCCAATATATGCATCTTAACTAAGCCGGGCATAAGCCCGGTTTATCTTATATCTCAAAAGAAAAGATTTTTTTTAGAATACTGTTTTTTTCTTCTTTAATGAACAGTTCCTCAATAATTTCTTCCCTTACTAGTTTTTTTACTGGCCAATCATTGTTATATACCTCTCTTAATTTTTCACTAAGAAACTTTCTAATATCAATGAGCCCAAAATTATTTAAACATATTTTTTCTTTTACTATCCCTGAATAAGCATTCCACTCTTCATCATCAACTACGGCATTAGTTTTTGAGATTAAATTTATTATGCGCTCTTGCATTGTTAAATCCTGGATCTCACCAGGGATATATGCTATTTTAACTTCAGATGTAACAGGATTTACAAATATTGTATCTAAGTCTAAGCTTAATTCTTTCAGCGGAATCAGATGATTTTCGGCAGTTAGCAAACAGTCAGCTACTTTTGAAAGGCAATGAAGTAACTCTTTGGTTAAACATTTTTCCCGTTCAATCCATTGGAATATTATTTTTTCTAATTGTACATAGCCACTGAAATCATAATAAAACCAAATGCATCCATCCTTTTCAACAAAATCTATTTTTAAAATTCCATTACAAGAACCTTCTTTTAAAACCTTCAATATGTATGATGGAATCCCTTTCTTAGTATATGGTAAGCAAAATTTCCTTCTGCCTCCGATATCTTGAATTAACCCTTCTTTATTACCAACAATTATTTTTTCTCTATCACCCATTCTAATCTCCTCCACACATACGACAAGGTGTATAGCCTCTTTTTACAGCATCAGCCCTTTCGATTGCTTCCACATACCTATCTACAGATGTGCAATTTGACCTATGGTATACTTCACCTGATTTTTTATAGCAGTATACTCTGCTTCCATCTGAAATTTCCTTTGCATTACATAACTTACAGGGTCTATAGTTCTTTCTTGTCGTAGAAGACAGAAATACCTCAACGGGATAAGTGGAAATAAGCCTGCATTCATTATTATGGTATCTTTCTCCTGATATAGGAAATATGTAGACTATTACAGATTCTTCTTCCTGTTCCATCCTATCAAAACCCATGGCTAAATAGTTTTCATTTGCTCCCAGAAACCCTCGAAAGACCAATCTCTCTTCAAACAAAACACTCCGGAAAAAGCCTGCAGGCAAAGGTATGTCTATTCTATAATGCAGATTTCCACTGATTAAGTAATCTACCCCACGAATACTGTATAAATATCGATAGCTTGTGAGTTCTAAATCTTCTACCATCTTAATCCGGTCTTTCAACCTATTTTGAAAGATCGCTCCGCTAATATCATCTTTCAAGCCTAAGTCTTCTGGGACTATCTCAATTTTACTAATATAGGCTTCTTTTGAGACCTTCATAGCCTCGGTTGAAAAAACATTCATTACATTTTCTTCAACCCCGGCCATTCTTATTACACATACTAAAGAAATAGTTGCTATTAGAAATATGGGCAAGAAAATAGCAGCCTCGACTGTTAGAATTCCCTTTTTATTCATAGATCACCTTAGTAAACATGAGTCGCTTCGAAGATCCCATTCTTATATGATGGTGACATTAAAAAATTAAATTTCTTTAAAATGTTGTAATTATAGCCAAACCCGAAGTAACATCGACTCAAATAAAAATTCTCATTGTAATTCCCCTGCATGTTTAATTGAATAAGATCCATAATCCTTATTAAAACTACTTCCTTGTTTTTAAAGCATAAGAATAAGAATAGATAGTCTTCATATTTAAGTCCCTCTTCCTTATCCTTAGTCCCGATTAAGTCTTCATATTTATCTTCTAATACACTTTCAAGGCTTAAGACCCAATCTTCACTGGTTTTTATTAAAGGCACCCGACCTCCTTTCTCTAGCCTTTTTATATCATTTAGTGCTTCTGCGCTGGCCCACAACCCTGCAATAATAATTTTTGTTGCCTCTGCCTTTGGTCCTGGTGTGATTATTGATGCAGCGGCTGCAATAGCTTCCTTCTTTTGTGGATCAGAATTTATATGGGTTAAATTAATTCCAGCTCTTAAAGCTAAGAGTGAAGATTTAACAAAATTGCTATTGCTTCTATCGCTTAGTCTGCCAGCTAGTATGTATTCAATCTCATTAACAAAGAATGTTTTGTCCCATGCAGAGCTATCCAGTTTGTGGCGAAAATGATCTGAAATGTATAGTGCAAGTAAGATTCTATCCATCCCAATGTTTCCAAGCTCTCCAATGTCAGGTAGATCTAAAATATCTAATATACCTTTATTTTTATACTCTAATTGGCGCGAAGGAAGGTTGTTAATAACTCTGCTATTTTTCAAAGAACGCTCTCTTCGCTTATTGTCTTCCTCATAATCATTTGCACCACTAGATAAATCAAACTCATCTAAGAGATCTAACACATTAATTGAATCAAAACTCACTTGATGCTTCATGTATCTCACAATCTGCTCTTCAAACCTCTTTAAATTGGTTAAAGCATAGGAGGAAAGATCCACCCTTATATTCTTGACTTTAAGGTTAAATAAAGATGTCCTATTCGGATTATTCCTAAAGCTTTCCCCTGAATAGAAGTATAATTTCTCTTCTATGGTTTTTTCATCCGAAACAAGTCCAAAAATTCCATAATCAACTTTCAAGTTATTATCAAACTCAGAAAGTATCGACCTTCCCGCAAGATCTAGTACGGAA
>JAAYHT010000329.1 GCA_012735285.1 Clostridiales bacterium
ATATAAGCCTATACAAGAATTTCTCTGAAACATCAGATGCGGTACTGACAAGTTTATTCAACTCAAGAGAAGCTATTTCAGGCGTGAACCTTGATGAGGAAGGAATAAACTTAATGGCTCACCAGAAGGCATACAATGCAGCCGCACGCTATTTCACCATACTGGATGAGGCAATAGATAGGATAATTAACAATATGGGAGTTGCCGGTAGATAGGGGGAGGAAGAGCTAAAATGCGTATAACAACCAGGATGATAACAACTAGATATACCAAATCTTTGAATAATCTTGCATATGAGCTTGATCGTTTAAACAATCAAGTGGCTACAGGCAGGAAGCACATGAATTCTTCTGAGAATACTGCCGAAGCTGTAAAGGCTTTTCAGATAAGAAGAAACATGAGCAAGGTTGAAGGCTATTTATCCAACATAGAGTATGCCAAGGATTTTCTAACAAACTCCGAAACAGGCCTGACTCATTTGCAAGAAATAGTTCAGGAGGCAAAATCTAAGATTGTTGCCGGCATGAACGATACCCAGAGTAAAACAGAAAGGGAAGTTATTGCAACTGAACTTCGCGACCTGTTGATGCAATTCCTCCAGACTTTAAATACCAATATCTCCGGTAGATATATATTTGGAGGTACTAATACAGAAACACCTCCCTTTGAAATAGTTGACGGTAAATTACATTACAACGGCTATGAACTTGACTCTTTAGAAGCAGGCACAGAAGATTACAACAAACTATTAAATGATTCACTGACGATTGATATAGGACTAGGACTCTATTTCAACCCTGATTCTACAGTCAACAAGGGTTCCGTCTTTGGCTATTCAATAACAGGCATAGATATCACCGGAAGCGGAACTACTGATATAGACGGCATTTGTGTATCCAATAACATCTATGACTTGTTAAGACAAATTGCCGAAGAGTTTGAATCAGATGACTATTCACACGACAAGGTAGACGCACTATTTGGTCATTTTGAGAAAGTGTCAGGCAACGTATTAAAGAAGATGACAGAAGTAGGCTCAAAGACTTCCTATCTAAAATTCATGAAGGAAAGATATGACGATCAGACTTTTAATCTAAAAGAAAGACAGGTTTCAGTAGAGGGCATTGATACAGCTTATTCAATAATACTGTACGAATCACAGAAAGTAGCCTACAATGCTGCCCTACAGATGGGGGCACGTTTAATACAACCATCTATATTTAACTTTATGAGTTGATCTATAAGGTAAAGGAGGTTGACAAATGCAACCACTTATAACAATTGAGAACGTCCCTATTTCCATAGAATATGTTGAAAGCGACTCGCCAAAGAAACTCAGTGTGCAGTCTGCAACAAGCTTGAGCATACATAGGCAAAAGGATATGACATCTATAAAAAGCAAACCTATAAACATATCCTTTAAAGACAGCTTTGTAAGCACAACAAGAAGACATAGAAATATATTCTCGTACACTGCTACTGCCAGCTACACAGATAACGGCAAGCTTAAGATGAATGTCCAGATGGACGAAGAATCAAGCGAGTTTCTTTACATGCAGTTCAACAGGGGAATAGATAATATGATTGGACTTCTGCCTCAAACACAGGCAGAAAGACCTCCTAGCTATTTTCAAATAGATTTCGATATCAGTCATCTGCCTACAGAGCTGATAGCACCGGACGTTGATACAAGCTTCACTCCACCTGATTTAGAAATTAGGGTTGTTGAATGCCCCAAGGTTATCATCAAATACATCGGCGGCCCAATCTATATCCCGAGAAGCGCTGACCCGAACTACGAAGAGCCCGCAGATGTAAATAGGATCTTTGATGGAGATGGAGAACCAAGCTTTGATGTAAAAGCATAGAGAGGTCTAATTATGGTAGAGATAAACACTAGAGATTTTGGAGTAGTTGTAGTAGAGGATACAGCAATATATGATTTTCCGGATGGGGTATACGGTTTCGAAGAAGATAAGAAGTTTGCTATCTTCGAGAAATCCTTTGACGATGTATCCTTTCTTTTTCTCCAATCGGTGGATAACATAATACCTTGCTTTCTTGTATTTGACCCAATAAGCATTTACCCAGACTACAAACCTGAACTCACCGAAGAGGACTTAAAATCATGCGATGCTAAAAACATAGATGAATTAGTCTTTCTAGTAATTGCTTCAATACCTGGCTCAGTACAGGAAACATCCATAAATCTAAAAAGCCCCATAGTCTTAAATCCAAAGACTAAGAAGGCTAGACAGATAATCTTACACAACAATGACTATTCTGTTCGCTACCGTCCCTTTATGTCTGATAGCGAGGTGCATCCATAATGCTAGTAATCAGTAGAAAAGTAGGTCAATCATTTTTTATCTCTGATTCCATTAAGATCACTGTACTCAACTTTGGAAACGATAAAGTTTCCGTCGGAATCGATGCACCCAGCGATGTTAAAATCATCCGCGAAGAACTTCTAGATACTATCGAGGCAAACAAAGAATCTACTAAAAAACTTAATGACAACGATTACAAGAATATAGTTTCTTTATTAAAAAATAACAAAAATGTATAAAGTTTTCTACTAAATATACGATATATATTACACAAGGTTAAAGGGTTTTCTTAGCGGCCGGAAGAAGACCTTTAATAAACTGTCGAGAAGGAACTCGACTAAATAAATTTCAAGGAGGAAAAAACCTTGAGAATTAACCACAACATTGCAGCACTAAATACCTACAGACAACTAGCTGCAAACACAGTTAACACTTCAAGATCTTTGGAAAAGCTTTCATCAGGCTTACGCATCAACCGTGCTGGCGATGACGCCGCTGGACTTGCAATCTCTGAAAAGATGAGAGCCCAGATCCGCGGTTTAACCCAAGCTGAGAGAAACGCCAACGACGGCATATCATTGATTCAGACAGCTGAAGGAGCTCTAAATGAAACACACAGCATTCTACAAAGAATGAGAGAACTAGCTGTACAGGCTAGCAACGACACAAATACCGAATCAGACCGTGCAGAGCTCCAAAAGGAAATTAACCAGCTTGCTGAAGAAATCACTAGAATTGCTGAACAGACAGAGTTCAATACCAAAAAACTATTAGATGGCTCTATGGCAGCAAATGTGTCTACTGATATTGACGGAGTTAGTGTTTCATTAGTTCCAGGTTCAACACTTAAATCAGGAGTTTACAACGTATCCATTGATTATACAGCGGGTAAAGAAGCTTCCTCAGCAACAGTAAGTGGAGATTATACAGGTTCATTTTCTGGTACAGCAGTATATAAAGCAGCAGATAACAAATGGTATGAGGAAGGAACAACAAATGAAGTAAATATAGCTGATTTAACAGTCCATGACGCAGTTGATGGAGATAAGCTTGTGTTAACTGCGCCTGTTTCGGCTTCAGCTAGTGCAAGTGATTTTACCGGCGGCATAACCGCCGTTGATGATTCTGGCACACCCACCGTTGGCGAAGGCGAATATACCCTTGTAAAGACCGCATCAGGTTGGGAATTAGAAACAGATCCTGGTAATGACATTACGTTGGCTGACTACGGAATTAATAATGTTACAGGCGGTGATGTGGGGGATAAGTTTAAAGTAACAATTACAGCTGCAGTAGATGGCGAATATCAATTAGTCAGAAGCGATGCAGTTGATCCATCTGTAGACATTACAGTAAGGGATGAAGTTGGAAATTTGGTTTCAAATAATAATTTCGAGTTCGAATATAATACTTCTTTAGCAACAGATGTTTACACAGGAACAATTACAGTGGATAGCAGCAAAGCTATGGTGTTCCATATTGGCGCAAATGCAGGTCAAAACACCATGCTCTCAATCAACAACATGGATGCAAAAACCTTAGGTGTAGATAGCCTTGATCTGACAGATCGCGATGAAGTTAATAATGCTATCGATGCAATAGACGCTGCTATCACTAAGGTTTCATCACAAAGAGCTGCTCTTGGAGCTATGCAGAACAGATTAGAGCACACTATCAATAACCTGGGAACTACTGCAGAGAACTTAACGGCTTCTGAATCACGCATCAGAGACGTAGACATGGCTCAGGAAATGATGGAATTCACAAAGAACAACATCCTTACACAAGCTGCTCAAGCTATGCTTGCCCAAGCAAATCTGCAGCCACAAAGCGTACTTCAGTTGTTACAATAAGGTTAATACTATTACTAAAAGGGTTCTTTGTCAAATGTTGGGGTTAAATCCCGTAAGACTAAAGAAGTAGTAGATGATATGAAAATTTCGCAGGGTGGAGAAAATCTGCCCTGCATTTTCTTTTCCATTAAAGCAAGGGAATAG
>JAAYHT010000252.1 GCA_012735285.1 Clostridiales bacterium
CTATTCCCTTGCTTTAATGGAAAAGAAAATGCAGGGCAGATTTTCTCCACCCTGCGAAATTTTCATATCATCTACTACTTCTTTAGTCTTACGGGATTTAACCCCAACATTTGACAAAGAACCATAACAAAAAGACACCTAGTTTTAACATCGGTGTCTCTTATTGCGTTGAATATTATATAATTACAAATGATTACCCTTCTGCAACTTTCTCCTCATCTATATATTCCTCAGAGACCTCCTCTGAGACAACTTGCTCTGAGGCAACTACCTCTGAATCTTCTTCTGAAGCATCCTTAACTTCTTCAGAAACTTCCTCCGGTTTCTCAGCTGCTTCTTGAGCCTTGGTCTTATTTCTTTCTTCGAGTACCTTTTCATACTCCTCAAAGATAGCTGCTTTGATACGATTTCTAGTTTCTGAAGTTAATGGGTGAGCGATATCTCTAAAATCACCTTCTCCCATTTTTCTACTTGGCATTGCTATAAACAAGCCATTTTGCCCTTCAATAACTTTAATGTCATGAACCACGAATTCATCATCGAAGGTTACTGAAACTACAGCTCTCATTTTGCCCTCGTCATTAACCTTACGAATTCTCACATCAGTGATTCGCATGGAATACACCACCTCTCCCACAGTACGAAATTAGAAATAATGCGTGCATCAATATTGATTTAAGTCAATTATATATTCAATTGCTATATTTTTCAAGCAAGTTTGAGATATTATCTAAAAATTTGAATAATTTTAGCATCTTCATCGACATTTCCTAGCAATAGTAGTGGATAATAATCATTTATCTTCTTTTTTTTCGGCTCAACAGACGCTATTACCACACCTGTACCTACCACTTCAACATCAAACTCCTCCAGTATTTCCCAAAGACCCTTGATGCTGCCACCAGCACGCATGAAGTCGTCAATTACTATTGCCTTCTTTCCCGCTTCAACCGCCCTCTTTGCTAGCGACATCTTCTGAATCCTTTCAGATGAACCGGAAAAATAGTTTATGCTTACTGTGGATCCTTCTGAAACCTTACTCTCTCTTCTTACAACTACTAATGGAAGATTCAGCATATGTGCTGTCATAAAGGCTATAGGAATACCTTTTGTTTCTATAGTAACGACATAATCAGCTCCCCTATCTATAAATTTAGCTGCAAATATCTCTGCTACACCATTGACAATTTTAGGATTGAACATTAAATCAGAAGTATAGAGAAAGCCACCACGCATTATTCTGCTTCCGTCGGACAGCTTTTCACAGAGATAGTCTAATAGTTCATCTTCCCGTTTTTTAGACACAGTAGGAACAAACTTAACTCCACCTTTAGCACCAGCTGTTGTTTCTATTGCACCTAACTCCATCTTAGACAGTAATTTTTTTGCTATAGAAATGTCCTCGCTTACAGTGGATTTGGCAGCGTGGAACAGATCACAAAAATATTTTAAAGAAAAAGTTTGATTTGGATTCTGGGATAATATTCTTACTATAGCGCCCACGCGCTCAGTTCTCTTCATTTTTATCCTCCATGTTGCGAATTTTTTTAAATTATGTATTAATAATATTCGTATAAATATTATTTGTCAATTGAACATTTTTCAAGTATGATTTGCTACACAATATGATATAATCAATCAAGACACAAATTTATTAATTGGAGAAAATAGATGTTAAACCTTTCAGACTTTAGACATATACACTGCATAGGCATTGGTGGAATAGGGCTTTCAGCTATTGCTGAAATTTTTCTTAAAAGGGGATATTGGGTTTCCGGTTCTGATCTTAAGCAAAGCGACCTCACAGATAGGTTAAAAGGAGATGGAGCCTTAATTTATATTGGACACGACCAAGCTAATGTTGAGGGTGCAGATATTGTGGTATATTCTTCTGCAATTTCCCAAGACAATCCAGAAATTGTGGCTGCAAAACAGAAGGGAATTCCAGTCGTAAGCAGGGCTGAGATATTAGGTTTCCTTATGAAAGAGTACAAAAACAGTATTGCGATTTCAGGTACCCACGGCAAAACCACAACTACATCTATGGTATCTTTAATATTAGAAAACAGCGGTTTAGATCCTACTGTACTGGTTGGAGGTAATTTGCAAACATTTAACGGCAACGTTAAGGTAGGCAAGGGAGACTATTTTGTCACCGAAGCCTGTGAATATATGAATGGGTTTTTGAATTTGCAGCCCCGTCATGAAATAATTTTAAATATTGATTCCGATCACCTGGACTATTTTAAAGACATCAGGCACATAGTAAAATCCTTTGAACAATTTGCCAACCTGGTTCCCAAAGACGGTACAGTTATAGCTTATGACGCAAATCCATTTGTGAATGCTATCATCAAGGATTTAAAATGCAGGGTAATAACTTTCGGATTCAATGAACAGTGCGATTATCATGCTTCAAACATTAAGTTTAATGCCTCCGGAATGCCTTCCTTTGACCTTTGCTACCGCGGAGAATTGCTTCATCATCTCCAGCTGTCGATTCCGGGAGAGCATAATATTGCTAATGCACTGGCAGCATCAGCTTGCTGCCATAATTTAGGCGTTGATGTTTCATCCATAGCATCTACCCTTGAATCCTATACAGGCACCCAGCGCAGGTTTGATGTGGTTGGCGTTACCAAGGGCAATGTTCGTGTAGTTGATGATTATGCCCATCATCCTACGGAAATAAAAGTTACATTAAGCGCTGCAAATAATATTCCGCATAATAACTTGTGGTGTTTGTTCCAACCCCATACCTATACAAGAACACTGGCTCTATTTGATGAATTCGCCGAAGCTTTTAATGAGGCTGATAAAATCATATTTGCGGAAATATATGCTGCAAGAGAAAAGAATATATATAGAATTAGTTCGAAGGAACTTGTGGCTGAGATAAAGCGAACCAACCCCGACAAAGAAGTATACTATTTTGAAAGCTTTGATGAAATAGCCAACTTTGTGATAAATAATTCTGAACCAGGGGATTTAGTTATTACCATGGGGGCAGGAGATATTTATAAAGTTGCTGAAATGATTATTGAAAAGGACCGTTGCGACAATAAAAACTAAGACCTTTCTATAAGAAAGGTCTCAGACTGTCGACAAAGTCCGCTTTTTCAAGCGGATTTTTGTTATGTAGAAGCTTGTAAATCAGATAAAAAATTGGTTCATTAAGTCATAGAAATATTGAATTTCCAGGGC
>JAAYHT010000253.1 GCA_012735285.1 Clostridiales bacterium
ATAGAAAAAGTAGGTAAGGAAAATGTAGCAAATGCAACTGTCGGCTCCTTATTAGACGACGATGGCAACCTTGTTATCTTATCCTCTGTACTCGAAGTTTTAAAAGATCTTAACCCTTTAGACTATGCTGAGTATGCACCTATTGCAGGTGTTCCCAAATATCTAGAATCAGTTAAAAAGGCTGTTTTTATGGATTATGAACCTGAAGTATATATCGAAGCTGTTGCAACACCAGGTGGCACAGGTGCGATTCGCAATGCAATACAAAACTATACAAAAAGAGGAGATACTATTCTAACATCCGATTGGTATTGGAGCCCATACAATACTATTACTCAAGAATTAGAACGCAAGTTAGATACCTACACACTATTCGATGATAACAATAATTTCAACCATCAAGCCTTTGAAAATAAACTTAATGAAATTATGTCACAGCAGGACAGAACAGTTGTAATCATCAATACACCATCCCATAATCCTACTGGTTATTCACTCACTTTAAAAGACTGGGATTGTGTAATCGATGCTGCAAAGAAAATAGCTGCAGATGAAACTAAGAAAATAGTATTGCTAGTTGATATTGCATACATCGATTTTGCAGGGGATGCGAAAAAATCTCGCGAGTTTATACCTAAATTAACCAACTTGCCTGATAATATACTTCCCTTAATATGCTATAGCATGTCAAAGAGCTTTACCCTCTATGGTATGCGAGGTGGTGCACTGATCTGTATGTCACCGAATAAGCAAATAACAGATGAATTTAAACTAGTAAACAGCTTTTCTTGTAGAGGAACCTGGTCAAATTGCAATAGATCTGCTATGATTACATTGAGCAATATTTACGAAGATGAATCATTGCTCAATAAGGTAGTAAAAGAGAGGGAAGCAGCCCTATCCATGCTACAAGCTCGTGGAAAAGCCTTTATGGAGAATGCTGAGAAATTTGGACTGAGCACCTGTCCATACGATGCAGGATTCTTCGTAATCGTAAGGTGTGATAATCCTGATGCTGTAGCTGAGGAACTTTTTAAGGATGGAATATTCACCGTACCTTTTGGTGGCAGAGGCTTAAGAATTTCAATCGCATCAATATCTGAAACTTGGTGCTCCTTGCTTCCTGAAAAAATAGACAGTGCAATAAGGAAAGTTAATGCAAACTAAAGGACTGGGTTTATGAGTATCGAAAAATTAGAAGAACACACTTATGTACACGAACTAGAAGTTGAAGTTGCTTATTTAAATGAAAATCTAGTATTGAAACCTAGCGCCTACCAGGCGCTATTTGCTCAACTAGCCGAAAACCATTTATCTTTTTTGGGTTTCGGAGCCAATGAAACTTTAAAACATGATTTAGCATGGGTCCTTATATCAATATCAATTGAAGTTAATAAGCCTATAACTAGCTGTATGAAGCTATACGCTAATACATGGTATTCTCAGCGCAAAGGCCCATATTATCGCCGCGAATTAATCTTCTATAACGATAAAAAGGAAGTAATGTTTAAGGGAAGTACCTTTTCAATACTTATGAACGTTAAGGATAGAAGCGTGTATAGGAAAAAGGAACTTCCTTTCCCCCTTACTACTCCTTACCCTAACTTTTGCGTAGAGGCCAGCCCTCATTTTAGGGATATTATTAAATTTGATGCCGTTGAAACAAGGAAGGTATTAAACAGCCATATCGATAGCTATGGACATGTTAACAACCGCTATTATGGCGATTTTGCCTATGATGCTTTCAACGAAGAAGAAAAGAAAAGGCTTAGTCAGTTAAAACGAATAGACTTTTATTTCAAATCAGAGATGCGTCTTAATGATTGTTTTGTGATTAATAAAGCAACGGACCAGAATCAGATAGTTATTCAGGGATATAAGAATACTAAAGGCGATGTCTCTTTCGATATTGTATTTAAATTTAATTAATATGATGGGTGAAAAATGAATACCATAACAATATCAAATGATTTATTGAATAAGGAATTAAAAGACACTATTCTTTCTTATGCCAAACCCTATGTTGAAGATTTTCACATAGAATTCAAAGAAGGCTATATTTTTCTTGATCTTTACCTTCAGGTTAAGGCTTTGGGACCAATCTTGGCAAAATATAGGCTTAAAGTTTTAGATTTTAACTTTAATTCTTTGGAACATACTTTAAAATTATCTTATTCAGAAACCGTTAAATCAACAGGTAATGTTGCGCAGAGTATGATGGTAAAATTAATTGGGTTGAGATCGCAAACATTTTTACAAACAGCAGTTGAAATGCTTAATCGCCCAGCTATTAGAGCAAATGATAAAAGCTGCTCTATAGATTTAGAACAGCTTATCAATATCCCTGATGTTTTATCTATGCTGAATATCAAGTATATAGACAGTCGTGATGATTGCTTGCAATTATCCTTTGGTATAGATATCTAGTCTGGCAATATCTCTTTTATGTTAATAACTTTTATTCCATTCTCGCAAAGTACTCTAGCGGCCTTTTCCAACTCATTTATCTTTAGTACAAAGAAAGGCATTAGATCCTGTCTCATGACAAAACTGTAGGTGTACTCTACGTTGAAATCGTTATTGGCAAGTATCTCAAACAACTCATGAAGGCTTCCTGTCCTGTCTTCAGGTTCTACAACTATCACTTTACTTATCTTAGCTACAAACCCCTCTTCATTGAGAACCTTTACAGCTTTATCCGGTTGATCAACTATCGTTCTTAGTATTCCATACTCTGCGGTGTCGAAAGCTACTATAGCACGAATATCAATATTATGCTTTAAAAAGAGCCTGGTCACCTTTTCCAAATGACCCTTTTGGTTCGGTAGGAATATAGAGATCTGTTTAATATACATACTACTTCTCTCCTCTCAAATCAATAACCCTTTTAGCCTTACCTTCAAATCTTGCGAGTGTTCTGGGCTCCACCAGATTAACCTTAGCATCTATCCCCAGAATACTGCGCAGACGTTCCCTGATATTTTGATTCAAGCTCTCTAAGCGCTGGAAAGATTCAAGTACATCAGCATCCGCAAGCTCTACATCTACCTCTATCTTATCTAAATAACCCTGTTTATAGACCTTAATTTGGTAATGGGGTCCTATACCTTCACTATTTAGCAATACCTCTTCAATCTGGGACGGGAATACATTAACTCCTCCTAATATCAGCATATCGTCTGAACGCCCTTGTATCTTATCTATCCTTACAGTTGTGCGTCCACATTCACACTTGTCATAGTTAAGTGAAGTGATATCCCCTGTCCTATATCTTAAAACAGGGAGTGCCTCCTTTGTAATAGTTGTGATTACAAGTTCACCAACTTCTCCTTCTCCCAGTACCTCTCCAGTATCGGGGTCAATAATTTCAGGTATAAAGTGGTCTTCATTTATATGCATACCCTTTAATACTTGACATTCACCTGATACTCCAGGTCCAATTAATTCACTCATGCCATAGTTTTCAGTGGCCAGTATACCCCAGGCTTCTTCTAGTTCACAACGCATTGCTTCAGTTGAACCTTCGCCTCCAAACAGCCCGTATTTAAGTTTTAAATCTTTTTTAGGGTCAATTCCCATTTCTTTAGCCACTTCAGCCATATGCAATGCATATGAAGGTGTACTTATAAGGGCTGTTGAACCAAAGTCCTTCATAATCATTATCTGTCTTTTGGTGTTTCCACTCGACATTGGAATTACCGATGCCCCGATATGCTCAAGCCCTTGATGAAGGCCAAAAGCTCCGGTAAAAAGTCCATAACCAAAAGAAATTTGAGCAATATCTTCATCGGTGACTCCTACCATAGTTACAATTCTTGCAATTAGTTCCTTCCAGGTTTCCATATCATTTTTAGTGTAACCTACAACTGTAGGCTTTCCTGTCGTACCTGAAGATGCATGAAAGCGTACAATTTGTTTTGTGGGAACGGCAAAAAGGCCAAAGGGGTAATTCTCTCTGAAATCCTCCTTTACTGTGAAAGGTATCCTCCTGATGTCTTCTAGACTTTTTATATCACCTGGCTCAACACCGCTATCTTGTAGCTTTTTTCTATAATATGGAACATTTTCATATACTCTTTTTACGGTTTCTTTTAATCTTTCAAGCTGAATAGCTCTATACTGTTCCCTATCTAGTTTTTCGTTTTCGCTCCAAATTCTAAACTTGTCCATTTGTTTTCTATTTAGTCCTTTCTATTTTGTCCTTTTTATAATAAAATAAATGCCTGCTGCTATCAGAATTACAGCTAATACAATTTCTCTAGGTATCCAAGGGATATAATTTCTAAATAGCAAAAAGGCTCCTAATAATATCAAAATGATTCCAAGGACTATTGGTCCCTTTCGATCATTGCTGCCCCTGCTAACCTGCTCGTAATCCACAGAATAGTCAGGGTCTTTACTTATGTCGGGAATCACAATTGCAGCAATTATATAAGCAATAATTCCTGCACCACCCATAAGAGTAAAAACCACTAATAATAGGCGTACTATAACTGGATCGATATCGAAGTATTCTCCAAATCCCCCGCATACGCCTAATAGCACCCTGTTATTTCTAGATCTATATAGTTTCTTTCCCAACACACTGCCTCCTAGTATAATAAAAATATTATATCACTTTTTGACGCCAGTGTACACAATCGGATTCGAGATTGATATTATCAATATTTATGCTTTATCATATACTAATTAACAATTTTACTCTAAACATACTCTATGTTAATATTTAGGTATTAGATAATAATCAATTCAGGAGATTGATATGAGTGAAATAATAGATGCACGCGGAAAAAACTGTCCTATCCCCGTAATAATGGCTAAAAAAGAAATAGATGATAATATTGATTCTTTTGCTGTGCTTGTAGATAACGAAACGGCAGTTGAAAACCTAAAAAGACTTGCTAATAATAGCGGTTATCAGGTTAAAATTACTGAAGACAATTCAGATTTCAAAGTCGAGTTCACAAAAGAAGCAAGTACAGTTGATGAAGCTGAAAGTAAATCTGAAAAAACCTGGGCTGTATTCGTAGGCAGGAAAGGTATTGGAGATGGCGATATAGAACTAGGCTCATCTCTATTGAAAATGTTCTTTTATACCCTTACCCAGGACGAAAACATACCTAGCTACATCCTTTTTATGAATGACGGTGTAAAGGTCACTACTGATAATGATCAGGTTATTGAACAGTTAAAAATATTAAGCGAAATGGGTGTAGAAATACTGGTCTGCGGTACATGCTTAAATTACTATAATATCACTGATAAATTAATGATTGGCACTGTAAGTAATATGTATGATATAGTCAATGCTATGAAGACTGTAGATAAGGTTATTACCCTTTAGAGAGAACTATGGAGTACTACGTAATTACATTTGAAAGCACCCATGCTGCTATTACTATTGAAAGATCACTAAAGAAAAAATTTAAGATCACAATTCTGCCTACTCCAAGAGAAATTTCTCATGGATGCGGCATCGCTATACGTTTTTCAACTGAAGATTTTGATGCAATAAAGGAGCAACTGCAAAGCTTCCCAATAGATGAGAAAATGTACAGTATATATCAATTTACTAAGGGAGAGTACAAACAAATTACTTGGTAAACAAGAAAGTCCCACAAATGCGTGGGACTTTCTTATATATATAATTGAGAAGAAAACTGAAAAGCTTATAAGAAGTGGATTGCTTTGTCTAATGCAGCATTGAAAGCTTCATGGAATACTTCTGAAACAGTTGGATGTGGATGAATTGCCATAGCAGCTTCATCTAATGTAGACTCTAGCTTCATGCCCAGTACTGCTTCTGCAATCATATCTGTAGCATGCAAGCAATACAGATGCACTCCAACGATTTCATTGTATTTAGCTTCGGCTATTACTTTAATAAAGCCTCTTTCGTCTCCTGCAACCTTTGATTTTCCATTAGCAAGCATTGGGAACTTACCAACTTTGATTTCGCCATACTTTTCTCTAGCCTCGTCTTCAGTTAATCCAGCACTTGCTATTTCAGGTTGTATATAGATACATGATGGAATCTTATCATATTCCATAACAGTATTCTTTCCACAGATGTTTTCTACTGCAACAATACCTTCCATAGATGCAACGTGAGCTAGCATTGCCTTGCCGTTAACGTCACCTATTGCATAGATATTGTCTACAGAAGTTCTCATGTGTTCATCTGTAACAATTGCACCTTTGCTATCAAGCTTAATTCCAAGCTCGTCACATGGTACACCCTTTAATGAAGGAGTTCTACCTGTCGCTATCAAGACGTTAGCAGTTTTAACTTCTTCAAGTTTGCCGTCTTTTTCAAATACAACAGCATCCTTTGTAACTTCTTTTACAGCTGCAGCTTCGTAAACATCAATACCCATCTTGCGCAGATGATCTGCTACTTGAGCACCGACTTCTTTATCTGTAGCTGTACGAAGTATTCTGCTACGGACGATTACTGTAACCTTGCAGCCAACACTTGCAAGGAAGTATGCAAACTCGATAGCAATTACTCCGCCTCCAAGAACAACCATATTTTCTGGTATATAGTCAAGTTCTAAAATGTCGTCGCTGTTAAATACCTTCATAGCAGGATCAATTGGTACATTCATACTGTCAATATCGGATCCTGTAGCTATGATCAGGTATTCTCCAGTAATTGTCTTGTCGCCAACAACTACAGTGTTCTTGTCTTTAATAACTCCTTCGCCTTGGAACTTGGTAACTCCGTTACCTCTGAGAAGGCCTTCTACACCAGCAACTAGCTGAGATATAATGCCCTTCTTTCTCTTCTGTAGGGCCTTCATATCAAGCTTAGCATTTGAAGTTTCTGCGTCAATAATACCGAAGTTGCTGCAACCTTTAACTTCCTTCAATGCTTCAGCACTTCTTAGGAAGGTCTTCGTGGGGATACAACCTCTGTTGAGGCATACTCCGCCCACAGTGTCCTTTTCTATAAGAGCGGTTTTCTTTCCTAATTGAGCCGCCTTTATAGCTGCGACGTATCCGCCTGGGCCTCCACCAATTACGATTACATCGAAATCAAAACCTTTAGCTCCATCGGATTTTGCCTTAGCAGGCTCAGCTTTTGCTACCTTCTCTTCTGCTGGAGCAGGGCTTGCGGCTACTTCTTCAGCCTCTTCTTCTCCTAGTCCTGCCTTAAGCTGCTTTGTCGCATCTGCTACTACAGCAGCAACATCTTCGCCCTCATCTCCCACAACTGCTATTGGAAGAGTAACCTGAACAGCGTCTCCCTCTTCAATTAGGGTTTTGTGTAGAACTCCGTCCCTTGTTGCTTCAATATCAATTGCAGTCTTGTCTGTTTCTACTGAGAATAAAGGTTCACCCTTTGTTATTTTATCTCCTTCGTTTTTATACCATTTAACTAATTTGCCCTCGTCCATATTAAAGCCTAGCTTGGGCATTATTATTACATCAGCCATATTCTATACCCCCTATATTAGTAGCTCGATTGGGTTTTCCAGTAGTCTCTTAACTTCTGTTACAAATTGTGCAGCTAAATATCCGTCAATTAAGCGGTGATCCACTGTTAAAGTCATATTCATCATAGGCTTAATTGCAATTGATTTATTTCCGTCTTCATCTACAACTACAACAGCTTCATCCTTAGTAGAGCTAATTGACAATATCCCGGCTTCTGGCGGATTAATGATCGCTGTAAAGTTCTCAATGCCTACCATACCTAAATTCGATTTTGTAAATGTTCCTCCGCTATACTCGGCTGGTTGGAGTTTGCCTTCTCTAGCTTTTTCAAATAGTACGCTAGTTTCTTTAGCAATTTCAACAACAGACATCTTATCTATCTGTTTAACAACAGGTACGATCAAGCCACCAGGTGCTGCAACTGCAATACCCAAATTCACATGCTTATATTTTTGAATCTTATCGCCAATTAAGGCTGAGTTCATATCAGGATAAGTTTGTAGGGTCTTTGTAACTGCTCTAGCAATAAGGTCTGTAACTGAAACCTTATGATCTTGTGCAGCATTAATTTGTTTTCTAATGTCAAGAAGCTTTTCTACATTTACCTTCTGTGTGAAGTACAAATGAGGTGCAGTAAACTTGCTTTGAGATAGTCTGTCTCCGATGATCTTTCTTACACCTTCATAAGGTACTTCTTCAAGAACAACCTTGCCATCAGCTGTCATTTCACCTGCAGCTGCCAGATCAACTTCATCAGCACCAGCTCCAATAGCTGCTAAGACATCCTTCTTCATGATCTTTCCATGGACGCCGGTTCCTTCTATTTCATCTAAGGAGATACCGTGAGCTTCAGCCATCTTCTTAGCAACTGGAGATACTCTGACTTTGCTAGAAGCTAGATAGTCAAGTACATCCTTTTCGCAGATACCGCCATCGTATCCTGTTCCTTCTACTGAAGCTAATTCATCTAAGTCCAGGCCGTGCTCTTTAGCAACCCTTCTAGCTCTTGGTGTTATCTTTAATCTGCCACCAATCTTAGTCGACTTTTTCTCTTCAACAGGAGCTTTCGCAAGTTCTGGCTTTGATGCCTCTTCTGCAGCAGCAGGGCTTTCAGCGACTTCTCCTCCTAGTCCTGCCTTAAGCTGTTTTGTCGCATCTGCTACTACAGCAGCAACATCTTCGCCTTCGTCTCCTACGATTGCTATTGGAAGGGTAACTGGCACAGCGTCTCCCTCTTCAATTAGGGTCTTGTGTAAAACTCCATCCCTTGTTGCTTCAATATCAATTGCAGTCTTGTCTGTTTCTACACTAAATAAAGGTTCACCTTTTTTAACAGGGTCGCCTTCTTGTTTGTACCAACGAACAAGTTTCCCTTCATCCATATTAAAGCCAAGTTTTGGCATAATTACAATATCAGCCATACTTACACCTCTATTCCATCATCTTTTTAACTTTAGCTACTATTTTATCCGGCGACGGTATTATCGGGAATTCAAGAGCTGGGCTAAATGGAAGAGGAACATTAGGTGTTGCTATTCTTCCAATCGGTGCATCGAGATAATAGAATACATCATCCATTACGGCTGCACCTATTTCTGCTCCAATACCACATCTCTCATGTGCTTCGTCTACAACTAATAATCTGCCTGTTTTCTTAACTGATTCAATAATAGTTTCGCGATCCATTGGTACTATTGTTCTCAGGTCAATAATTTCTACTGAAATGCCGTCTTTTTCCAATTCCTTAGCTGCCTTCTCAGATTTCATTACTTGTGATGATGTAGCTACGATTGTAATGTCAGTACCTTCTCTAGCGATTCTTGCTTTGCCAAATGGAATTGGCTCTACAGGATCATCGATCATAAATTTATTTGTATATTCCATCTTGTGCTCTAAGAAGATAACTGGGTTATCATCTCTTATAGCAGTCTTTAATAGACCTTTTGCTTCCTGTGCTGTTGAAGGAACAACAACTTTTAATCCTGGGAAGTGAGCAACCATTGCCTGCATACTCTGTGAGTGCTGAGCTGCTGATGATCTACCTCCACCTATTGGAGTTCTTATTACCATAGGAACTTTAGCTTGTCCACCAGACATGTATCTAATCTTAGCTGCTTGGTTGATTACCTGGTCAGCTGCTACCAATAAGAAGTCTGAGAACATAAGCTCTACAATCGGTCTTAGGCCGGTTAAAGCCATTCCAACTCCCATACCTACAATACCAGCTTCACTTATAGGTGAGTCCTTAACACGAAGATCTCCATATTTCTCAAGCAAACCAACTGTTACTTTAAAGTTTCCACCGATAAACCCGATATCTTCACCTATCATGACGACACTGTCGTCTCTTTCCATTTCTTCATCCAAAGCTTCACGAAGTGCATCTCTATATAAAATTTCTCTCATTTCTTACCCTCCTATTAATCTGCAAATACATGATCGAAAGCTTCTGATACGTCAGGATATGGACTGTCTTGAGCAAATTGAACTGCTTCCTGAACTTCCTTTTCAACTGCTTCTTCAACCTTAGCGATTTCTTTATCAGTTATATTTTCCTTGCGCATTTTTTCTCTGAACAGCTTCAAAGGACAACGCTCCATCCAAGTTTCTTTTTCTTTTGGATCTTTTCTCTCTCTATATTCAGCTGGGTCTCCAACGTGGTGTCCTTGCCATCTGTATGTCTTGCATTCTAATAGGGTAGGACCGTTACCGCTTCTTGCCCTCTTAACAGCTTCTTCAGCTGCTTGATGTACAGCTAATACATCCATACCGTCAACAATTACTCCGGGGATACCGTATCCAATAGCTCTATCAGCTATATCTGATACTTTAGTTACATCCCTAATATCAACGGAAATACCGTATAGGTTGTTTTCTACTACATAAACAATCGGTAAATCCCAAGCTGCTGCCATATTAATACTTTCATGGAATGTACCTTCGTTTGATGCAGATTCGCCAAAGAATGATACTGCAACCTGATCAGTTCCTAAATATTTAGCAGTATAAGCTGCGCCTGTAGCGATCGGAATTTCTCCGCCTACGATACCATTAGCACCAAGGATTCCTAGGTCCAGTGCCATGATGTGCATGGATCCACCTTTTCCTCTTGAGTATCCGTCTACTTTTCCAAGAATTTCTGCCATCATTTTGTCAAGTCTAGCACCGCGAGCTACCAAGTGACCGTGTCCTCTATGGGTACTACCTATATAGTCTTCTTCTCTTAAAGCTGCGCATACTCCGGTAGCTACTGCTTCTTGGCCTAGGTATAAGTGAGCTAGACCAGGCATTAATCCTTTCTTATAGAATTCAAATACTTCTTCTTCAAATCTTCTCATTCTGTACATGGTTTCATAGAAACTCAATAGTTGTTTCTTGTCATAGACTTTTTCCATCGTAACCTCCTATTTTAATCACTGGGATTATTATTATTATCTTTTATTATAAGCAATTATCGTGCCAACTATTATTTGTGCAAAAAAGGTTTAAAATTATACTTTTAAATTAAAAAAACTGTTTTAACAGTGTCAAAGTTAGTAACCTTATGTGTAATTTTGTCACATTGCGTCTCATGCGTAGTTTAAAATAGGCAGACAATTTCTTGCCTGCCTATGGTTTTTTTACAGATTTGAACTATCTAGTTCCTCGATTGGCTTACCAGTAAAGGTCCTGTCTGAATGCCTTCGAGCTGATAAGATTTCAAACCCAAATTTGTCTTGAACTGTACCCAGTATACCCTTAGAAGCAAACAGGATTACCAGGATTGCAATAATGCCAAGTATGATCATACTTATTCCACCAAACTGTGCCAAGTATTGGTTGAGGAATACGTAGATTATTGCGCCTAGTATAGGTCCTGCTACTGTTCCTATTCCGCCTATAACTACGATGAACATACCTGCAATTGTCCAGTTGATAGCAAATGCTGCATAAGGCTGTACCCAAACTTGGCTCATGTAGAAAAGGCCACCGATAATACTGGTCAGGAAACTTGATATCATCATGCAGTATAGTTTTGTCTTGAATATATTTACACCAGAAGTTTCGGCTGCGCTATCATTATCTCTGATAGCAATTAGTCCTAATCCAAGTTTGGATCTTAATAGGAACACTACTATTATAACTGTAATTATAGCTACGATTAAGCTGTAATAATAGATTGTTGAAGTTGGCATTCCTCTTACAGCATATATAAACATGCCGTTTCCGCTTCCTACAAACTTCCATCCTGCAAATATAACGATGAGCGCTTCAGCTGTAATCCAAGTTGCTACTGCAAAGTACATTCCTTTCATTCGAAGCAACAAGTAGGAAAGCCCAATGGAGATAACCATAGCTATTAAACCCCCGATAATTAGACCTAGGAAAAGAGGCACACCATAGTAGTTTGATAGAACCGCCAGTGAATAACCACCGATACCTATAAATATTTGCTGCCCCAGAGAAACTAGACCTGCATATCCTGCT
Organism: Clostridiales bacterium; assembly: GCA_012735285.1. Classification (GTDB taxonomy): domain Bacteria; phylum Bacillota; class Clostridia; order Peptostreptococcales; family Anaerovoracaceae; genus JAAYHT01. The sequence goes on from JAAYHT010000253.1 coordinate 11,908, forward strand.
AATAGGTTCCACATCTGTCCTAAGCCAATATACATGAATACCAGCATAAAGAACATAACTGTATATTGATTTCCCCAACTAGGTAAGAGGAATAAAGCTGCTATTATGATAACTAGTATTATAAATTTTATTATGTTACTCTTATCGCCTACCAAAGTTTTCATTGTAGTTACCCTCCTTTCCTATCTTGAAAACAAACCTTGAGGTCTAAATATCAGCATTATTAGCAGTACAACATAACCTGTTAGCAGCTGAGCTTGAGCCCCAAAGAAATGTGCTCCTAATACTTGAGCTACTCCAAATATGAAACCTGCTGCTAGTGTACCGTAAGTACTGCCCATGCCTCCGATAACTACAACGGCGAATGCGATAACCAGATATGATGATCCCGAAGTTGGATAGAAGTTATAGATTACACCAACCAAGACACCTGCTATCGCTGCAGTAGATATTGAAATACCCATTGCTAAAGCATAGATGTTTTTAGTATTAACACCCATTAGCTGAGCTACTTCTAAATCGTCTGCTGCTGCCATAATTGCTTTACCTTGGTAAGTCTTTTTGAAATATGCACCAAGCACTAGTATTATCACAATACCGACAATACAACCAATTAAATATATAACGGGTATTCTAATCCCATCGGATAAAGTTATACTCTTTAAAGCTATAGAGCTTTTCAAGTTTCTAGCATCAGCAGTAAAGAAGTACAGAAGTAAATTTTGAATTACGATCGAAAGACCGAAAGTTATCATTAGCGTTGGTTCTGCACCTTTTGCTAACACTCTATTAAGCATAGTATTCTGCACTAAAAATCCAATGCAAAACATCACTGGAACAACGATTATTAGTGACAGGAATGGACTTATGCCTAAAGTTGATGTTACTACTAAGCTAATATAGCTCCCAAGAATCAAGAAGTCCCCATGTGCTAGGTTTGTTAGCTTTACTATACCAAATATTAAGCTCATTCCTATACCAATCGCTGCGTATAAACCGCCTAGTAGGACTCCTTGTATCAAAGATTGTATCAAAGCTTCCAAATTGTACTCCACCTTTCTAACTATTTCAAACCTTATATTCCGAAATAGGCTCTCTTTACCTCTTCTTCTGTTAATTCTTGGGAATTACCTTCTAGGACGATCTTTCCTTTAAGCATTACGTAAGCTTTGGTGCTCATCTTTAAACTACGCTTAACGTCCTGTTCAACAAGAATCACAGTTAAACCTTCTTTATTTATCTGGCGAATTGTAGCATAAATATCTTTTATTACAGTAGGAGCCAGTCCTAATGAAATTTCATCAAATAAAACCAATTCAGGATCTGACATCAAAGCCCTACCTATAGCTACCATCTGTCTTTGTCCACCACTTAAACTTCCGGCAGCCTGATTTGCTTTTTCCTTTAGAATTGGGAAGAGGCTATAAACTCTTTCCAAAGCTTGATCCCTGTTTTTCCTAGCTTTAGGAGTATAGGACCCCATTATAAGATTATCTAACACAGTCATCCTCGGAAAAACGCGTCCACCTTCTGGAACGGCTATCAGGCCCATCTCAACTAGCTTATGAGTAGGAATACCTGTGACATCTTCACCTTTATAATACACTTTGCCACCACTTGGTTTCATGATTCCGACGATGGCTTTCATTAATGTAGATTTGCCGGCACCGTTTGTGCCTATAACCGATATTATCTCACCTTTTTTTATATCAAAGGATGCGCCTTGTACTGCATGGAAGTCTCCGTACTTAGCGTTTATATCCTCTGCTTTCAATAAATAATCACTCACTCTTCGTCAACCCCCAAATATACTTCCTGTACTTCAGCACAATTCATAGTTTCTATTGGATCTCCATATTTAAGAAGGGATCCTGTGGAAAGACACATTAATTTATCAGTAGACTCTACCATCGTCTTAATAACATGCTCAATCCATATAATGGTAATACCAGTGGTCTTTAACTCCGCAACTAAATCCTGGACATCTTGAACCTCTGCCTCTGTAAGTCCGGCAGCCACCTCGTCTAACAAGAGAATTTTTGGATTAGTTCCAAGTGCTCTTGCTATTTCCAATCTTTTTCTATCTAACAGTGTAAGTTGTCCAGCTAAAACATCTTTCTTTTCATATAACCCAACTTTTTTAATTGCTTCTAAACAATATGGTCTTGCTTTGGCTTCAGTTCTTCCCGCTCCGTATGAAGCTCCAACTAAAACATTTTCAAATACTGTCATACCCTCAAAGGGTCTAGGAATCTGATAGGTTCTTCCCAAACCTAAATGACATCTTTTTTCAGGTGACATTTTGGTAATATCCACACCATCAAAAATTATTTTCCCCTGAGTCGGAATAACCAAACCTATCAAAGCATTCATCAAGGTTGTTTTCCCGGCTCCATTAGGGCCAATCACTCCTAATACTTGTCCTTCTTGAACTTCAAAGGATAATCCGGGAATGATTTTGATACGACCATATGCCACATGTATGTCTTCTACCTTTAATATTGTGCTCATATTTCTTCTTCCTACATATATTTTTTAACAACTGAGTGATAACGGATAAAAATGTATATTTTAATTCATCTTTTCAGTAAATCACAAGGGATGAAAATCCCTTGTGATTTTGCCTGATTAATAATTGTTTATTAATAGTTATAAGTAATACTAGTTTACCCAGATTCTTATTAATTCATCATTCTGATTTCACCAGTTTCTGGAATTTCTGGGTTCTTCCAGTTATTTACGATTTCAACGTCTAGAGAACCATCTTCTTGCAGTGTCCACTGACCCATTACGATAGGAGTAAATGCAAGGTGATCTTCATTGTACTTAATTGGTCCAACAACTGTAGTCATATCAGTTGCAGCAATTGCATCTCTGATGGTCTCTGGTTCTAAGTTCTTACATCTCTTAAGTACGTCAATTGCAATTTCAACAGGTGCATACTTATAACCTATTGTAGCTGTCCATACTCTGCCTGATTCTTGAGTATAGAGGTCAAGAATTTCCTTAGGTGTTTGACCTGTTATTGAGGATGGATATGGGTGATGTGGGCTCCACCATACTTCAATTGTCTGACCGTCTGCAAGATCTGGACCCATTGCGGTAGCACTTGCATTAAACAGTATGGATCTTCCTTGTGAGCTGAATATAGGATTGAAACCTAATTGTGAAGCTTGCTTCATAAAGTTTGCAAAATCAGGAGGAATGTTACAACCTGCAATTATAGTAACACCATCTTGCTTAAATTGGTTAATAACTGAGCTCCAGTCACTGTTACCAATTGGATATCTTCCTGGATCTGAAACTTTGTAACCATCTTGAGGTAATCTTTCAGCAAATACAGGTGCCCATGCTAGTCCGTCTGGGTCATTCGGGAAGAGCAATCCAACTGTTTCGCCTTCCAGTCCAGCTTTCTTCCATGTGTCTACATATAGTTCATATACGCTATCGATAGTCCAGAAAGCATGGAATGCCCACTCATAAGGACCGCCTGCTTTCCATGGGTCGATAGGACATTCTGTAGAGATAACTGGCACACCATATCTCTCACCCATGGCTGATACTGGTAGTGCAGTATCTGGAGTGTGTCTAGCAATCAGTAGGTCCACACCTTCGTCAACGATTAATTTTTGAGTTACTTCAGAGGCCTTAGTAGAATCACTCTCAGTATCAATGAATACTAGTTCGATTGGCAACTTCTTATCATATTCTTCGATATAGATGCCGCCTTCATCGTTGATTGGCTTAACAG
>JAAYHT010000254.1 GCA_012735285.1 Clostridiales bacterium
CAAAATGGAAACGAAAAAATGGGCTACTACCACCGTTTATTAATCAAATCAGAAAATTTCTTTATCAAATTAAAAAAGGTGTTGGAGTTTTTAATGTTCCAGCACCTTTTTTGTCTACAGTCTGAATAACGGATTCCATCCGTTATTTTTATCTAATAACACCTTGACTATACACTGGCTCTCCCTGATACTTAAAGTGATGGAAAAAACTGAGTAGTTTCGAAAGGAGAGCCATTATGTTCAAGGAAAGAATTAGATTTCCTATTCCTACACGTGAGCTTGAAAGGCGCTGGAGGCTAGTTAAAGCTGAGATGCAAAAACAAGGAATAGATCTATTGATAATGCAAAACAGTAACATGTTCCTAGGCGGTTATGTAAGATATTTTACCGATATCCCCGCCGAACACGCATACCCTGTATCTGTCCTTTTCCCCGCTGAAGGTGATATGATTACTATCACAAGCTCTTCTCCAGACAACCCCTTATACCCTGAATGGGCAGTAAGAGGTGTTGAATTAAGGCTCGGCATCCCCTATTTCCGCTCTCTTGATTTTACTAAACACTATGATGCCGAAGCTATTGCTAAGATTATTAAGGATAGGAAGTATAAGACTGTAGGATTTGTTAACTTAGGACTTATTAATGCAGCTCTATATGGATACTTAACTGAGAATCTAAAGGAAGTGAAATTTATCGAAGCAACTGAACTAGTTGACAGGATCAAAGCTGTTAAAAGTGAAGATGAACTAGTTTATGTACGAAAGGCAGTTAAAATGCACGATAATATATGTGCGGCCTTAGCTTCAATTATTAGACCTGGAATATATGAGTATGAAATAAGGAATGAGATAAAGTATCTTTTATCAAATATGGGTAGTGAAGAACAACTTATAAAGATCGGCTCAGCCCCAGCAGGAGAACCAACTCCTTTCTTAGACACCTTTTTCCTTAATAGAAGATTAAGTGAAGGAGATAGTATTCAGATTCTAATTGAATGCTCTGGCCCCGGAGGATTCTATTCAGAAATCCAACGTGCTTCGTCTTTAGGCGAACCCCATAAAGACATGATAGAAGCCTGGGAAACATCAAAGAAGGTACAGCAATATGCTGCAAGCTTACTTAAGCCAGGAGCAAATTTTGCAGATCTTATGAAGAAAGTTAACGCCTATCTAGTAGACCTTGGTCAACCAGAGGAAAAACGCTTATTGGGCCATGGCCAAGGATACGATCTTGTAGAACGCCCCGGTATTAGTGCAGATGAAACTATGGAAGTTCAGCCTAATATGTATTTTGGAATCCACTCCGAGATTAAAATAGGCAAAGGCGCAGGAGCTTATACAGATAACTATATAATTACTGAAGATGGAACCGTACGCATGCATAAAACTCCGCAGGAGATATTTGCGTTGTAATCCACTAGAAGCAGTATCAAACAGTTCTATAATTAATGTTGGGGTAACCGAGTAATCGGAAGCTCCAACATTTATTATAGATCCAAATGAAAAGAAAACGCAAGGCAGATTTTCTCCACCCTGCGATTATTTCATATCACTTTACTACTTCTTTAGCTTTACGAGATTTAACCTCAGTAATTGACGTGAAGACTTTTTATATTATTCAACCCTAACATTGAATCCATAAAACAGAGAGCAGATTACTCTGCTCTCCGTATAGTTATACTCTATTACCGTTGTGCCTAGCCTTATTATGGTGTATCTTTGATCAATACGATGTCATATACACCATCTTTGTCGTATACATCATAGAACGTGATTTCAACGCCTTCCTTCCTAGTGATATCTCTCAAGTTTCCTACTTTAAACTTGGCGCCGTCCTGCACATAAACTACAACGTCGGAATCTAATGTCAATTTTTGGCCCTCGCCAATGCTTGCGCCTGTTCCAAATCCTGCCGTTGTTGTGCATTCAACTACATATCCA
>JAAYHT010000255.1 GCA_012735285.1 Clostridiales bacterium
ATGATCAACTTCGTGGATTTTTTTTAAGTTACCAATTTTTTTACTCCTGTTTTTAAGTATACTATAAATATTTTCTAAAGGAATTTCTTTTTCAACCATTAGTACCGTTAAATGATATAGCAAGTCGCATATTTCATTTTCTATTTCTTCTTTATTATCGCCTTTAGCTGCAATAACAACTTCAGTACATTCTTCTCCGCATTTCTTTAATATTTTATCTAACCCTTGTTCGAATAGGTAACAAGTATATGAACCTACCTGGGGTGTTTTTTTACGTTGTACTACTACTTCATATAGTTGTCTCAATGGATCAACCATTATCCATCACCTTTCCTTTTCTATAAAAACAACTCATATTTCCTGTGTGACAAGCAACACCGGTCTGAATAACTGATATTAAAAGAGCATCGTCATCACAATCGGGAGTGATGCGTATTACTTTTTGAAAGTTTCCGGATGTTTCTCCTTTTCTCCATAATGATTTTCTCGATCTGCTATAGAACCATGTATAGCCTGTCTCTATTGTCTTTTTAAGGCTTTCTTGATTCATATATGCTAGCATGAGAACTTCACCGGTTTTCTCATCCTGTATAATAGCAGGTATTAAATCCGATTTGGTAAAATAATTAGATAGGTCCATCAACAGCACCATCCTTATGTTGAATTCTAACCGGTATGTTTTTCTTGCTTAATTCATGCTTTACTTGTTCTATCGTAAGATCTCCGTAGTGAAATATGGAAGCTGCGAGAGCCGCATCTGCTGATGTTTGCTCGAAAACATCTACAAAGTCATCTACATTTCCACAGCCACCAGAAGCAATTACGGGTATGTTTACTGCGTCACAAACAGCCTGTAACATTGGTATATCAAACCCATTTTTGGTTCCGTCTGTATCCATAGAGGTTAGAAGTATTTCACCTGCTCCAAATTTTTCAACTTTTTTCGCCCAATCCACAAGTTCTAACCCGGTATTTACACGCCCTCCATTTATAAATACTTCGTATCTTTCATCAGATATCCTTTTCGCATCTATTGCTATTACCACGCTTTGTTCTCCAAATATCGAAGCGGCATCTGAAATAAACTTGGGATTTTTAACAGCAGCAGAACCAATAGATACTTTATCTGCTCCTGCTCTCAATAGCTCCTTGACATCGTCTACTGAACTCACGCCTCCTCCGACCGTTAAAGGAACAAAAATATTTTTGCATGCCTTATACAGCAAATCATACATTTTATTTCTGCTTTTACTATCTGCATTAATATCCAAAAATGTAATTTCATCTGCCCCTTCATTGTTGTATTTTATCGCATATTCAACAGGATCTCCGATTTCTCTGATCCCTTCAAAATTTACACCTTTTACAAGCTGTCCATCCCTGATATCCAAACAAGCTATGATTCTTTTGGCAAGCATTTTACACCTTCCTTTTCACTAGTTCTATTGCCTCTTTGAGTGAAAGAGTATTTTTATATATAGCTTTTCCGCAAATTGCGCCATAAAGGTTCATATCTAATAGTTTTTTAATATCGTCTATATCTCTAATACCCCCGCTGGCTATAATATTGGAAGATACAGATTCATTTAAAGTTATTAGCTGTTCAATATTTGGTCCCCTCAATGTTCCGTCACGGGATATATCAGTAAATATAATAGTTTTAACGCCTATATCTTCCATTCTTTTTGCTATGTCTATATAATTAACTTTGCTTTCCTTAAGCCAGCCTGATGTCTTAACAAAGCCGTCCTTGGCATCAATGCCAACAGCTATTTTTTCGCCATATTCTTTTACAGCTTCTTCTACTAACTTAGGGTCATTGATTGCAGCTGAACCTAAAATTACACGATCTATTCCGTTTTCAATGTAATAGGATATTGCTTTCAAATTACGGATGCCGCCCCCAAGTTCTACCTTTAAGTTAGTTTTGTTTGCAACTTGAATGAATATATAGTTGTTTTTCATTTCTCCTGAAACTGCTCCATCTAAGTCAACCATATGGACCCATTCTGCCCCATCTTTCTCGAATTTCTGGGCAGTATCTAAATAGTTATCTGATACTTTTTCAGTGGTAGAAAAGTCACCTTGAAAAAGTCTAACACATTCTCCGTCTTTTATATCTATTGCAGGCAATATTATCATTTTAGTTCTCCAAAATTTTTTAATATCCTTAGTCCCACCTCACCGCTTTTTTCAGGGTGAAACTGTGTACCGTAAATATTGTTGTGAAAAACCAATCCGGGTATTACTCCACCATATTTTGTATATAGCGAGATATAGTCCATAGAGGTGTATGCTTGATATGAATGGACGTAATAAACCATGTCACCTTCATTAACACCCTTCGAAAGTGCACAATCTTTCTCTTTAATTAAGCTATTCCAGCCCATATGAGGAATCTTTACTTCTTTTGATTCAATAAGTCTTATCTCTCCTGGTATCAAAGATAGGCCTTTTGTTTCTTCAAACTCGTAACTTATATCAAATAACATTTGCATACCTAAACATATACCTAATAATGGTTTTTTATTAGCCTCTTCTTTTATTAATTCTTCCAATCCGGATTCTCTAAGCATTTTCATTGCTGCTGGGAATGAGCCTACACCCGGGAGAATCATTTTTTCAGCCGCCATAATATCTTGCTTTGAATTTGTAATCTTATTATCATAGCCAAGATAATCCAAGGCATTTTTGACGCTAAAGAGATTTCCCGCACCATAATCAATAATTGCAATCATTACAAGCTTCCTTTCGTCGATAAAATATTTTTCTCGTTTTTAATAATTACAGCATGTTTTAATGCATGAGCAAAAGCTTTAAATATTGCTTCTATTTTATGATGGTCATTAGAACCATATAATAGATTGATATGTAGTGTCAACCTTGCGTTCATTGCAAATGCATAGAAGAATTCCTCAACCATTTGAGTTTCAAAATCCCCTACTTTATCACTCGTAAATTCAGCATTAAAAACCAGATAGGGTCTTCCACTTATATCAACACTGCAGGAAGCCAGAGATTCATCCATGGGTACTGTGAAATTTCCAAAACGGGCTAAACCTTCTTTATTTTCAGTTAGTTTACCGAAAGCAGTTCCTAAAACTATGCCCACATCTTCAACTGTATGATGTGTATCAACATTTAAGTCTCCTTTGCATTTTAAATCTAAACCAAAACCACTATGAACAGCAAAAGAATTAAGCATATGATCAAAAAAGCCAATACCAGTACTGATAGAGTTTGATAGTTTTCCATCTAAGTTCAATTTTACCTCTATCTCTGTTTCTTTAGTTTTTCGTTTTACCTCATACTCTCTCATGATTCGACCTCCATTAACTTAATGAACCCAATATTTCATTTAGTGCTTTTATTAGTTCATCGTTTTCTGATCTAGTCCCCGCTGTAATTCGCAGCGAATTTTCAAATTTTCTTATTAGAATTGATCGTTTTCGTAATTCCTCATAAATATGATCCGCATATCTGGATTTTATGAAAATATAATTTGTTTCTGATTCAAATATTTTTTCAATATAATTATCGTTAACTATTGACTTAATTCCACAATATAAATAATTCCTTGATTCAATAATTTTGTCTACGGATTGTC
>JAAYHT010000256.1 GCA_012735285.1 Clostridiales bacterium
GCAAAATGGAAACGAAAAAATGGGCTACTACCACCGTTTATTAATCAAATCAGAAAATTTCTTTATCAAATTAAAAAAGGTGTTGGAGTTTTTAATGTTCCAGCACCTTTTTTGTCTACAGTCTGGAACGCCCACTCCTAGGAATGGGCGTTAATTTTATATCTAAAACCTGCGACAAATGCAAGCTCTTGGGCAACAACATATATTTCGTCTACAGCTGTGGCAGGTTCCAACTGCATAGCCTACTAATAGCGGAAGAATTATAGGCAAGCTACCAACCTCCCTTCGGCTGTTCCTTTTAGTATATGTAGTTTGTTTTATTTTTGTGAATCATAATTTACTTAATGGAGAGAATAAATCCGAGGTGATAAAAATGATAAATGAATGGAAACCAAGGATGTCGTTATGGAGATCCAGTTGCAATATTGATAGACGAAAATCTATTGCCGATGAACAGATATCTGGAGCAGATGTTGTAGTAATTGGTGCAGGTTTAGCAGGTGTGCTTACGGCCTATATGCTTAATAACCTGGGTATTGATGTTATTATAATCGAAGCCAATGCAATAGGAAGCGGGGTTACGCAAAATACCACGGCTAAAATTACATCGCAACATGATATTATATACCAAAAGTTAATTAAAGATTTTGACTATGAAAAAGCCAAGCAATATGCTGTTGCAAATGAGTGGGCTATAAAAAACTATCGTAATTTGATAGAAGAATTGGGTATTGACTGTGATCTTGTAGATACTCCCGCCTATCTATTTACAATTAATGAAGAACAAGTAGATAGGATTAGAGAAGAAGCCAAGGCTGCCAAGAGCCTAGAGCTGGCTGCTGAATTTTTAGAAGATATAAAACAGGGAGAGTGGGGGTTGCCATTTGATGCTAAGGCAGCTCTAAGGTTTGACAATCAGGCGAGATTCCATCCCCTTAAGTTTCTTAAAGCAATAAGTGGTGGATTGAGAAAATATGAAAATACCAGAGCTTTGGATGTGGAATATAAAGATGATGGGACCAGTGTAATTATTACAGACAAAGGGAACCTAAAGGCAAATCTTGTCGTATTTGCTACCCATTATCCTTTTATTAATGTACCCGGATACTATTTCGCCCGTGTACATCAAGAACGGGCCTACTTAATGGCATTTCCGCAGGCCCAGAATGTAGGCGGAATCTATCTTGGAATTGATGAAAAGGGATATACATTTAGAAACCATAATGATTATTTAATCTTCGGAGGAGAATCCCATAGGACTGGAGAAAACCAAGAGGGAGGACGCTACGATTCATTAAGACAAGCTTTACAAAAATGGTATCCTAATTTAAGCGAAGAGTTGGCATGGTCGGCTCAGGACTGCGTAACTATAGATTTAGTGCCCTACATTGGAAGATATGCCGGCAGCCATCCAAACTGGTTTGTGGCTACCGGATTCCGTAAATGGGGCATGACGCATTCTATGGTCTCTGCAGCTATTATATCTACAATGATAGCTAAGAAAGCACTCTATCCTGAAATTAATGAATTCTTTAACTTAGGTAATGAAGATGAGAGTATATATAGCCCTCAAAGGTTCAATGTTACCGCATCTGCAAAAAACCTTTGGGACGATGTGAAGACTATTAGTAAAGCTCTACTCAAAGAAATGTTTGATATACCTGAAGATACATTCCATGAGATCGAAAAAGGACATGGTGGTATAGTAGAATATGAGGGAGAAAAAATAGGGGCCTATAGAGATGAAGAAGGCAATCTATATATTGTAGATACGAGATGTAAACATATGGGTTGCCAGTTGGCCTGGAATCCTGATGAACTTACATGGGAATGTCCCTGCCACGGTTCTAGATTTGACTTTAGGGGTAATTTGATAACAGGGCCTGCGACTAAGGATTTGGATAAGATGTAAAATACTTGTCAGTTACGCTTAAAAAGGGTATCATATTCCTGTTAAATTATATTTGAAAGGGATAGATATGCTTTTTAATTCATTCAGCTTTTTGCTGTTTTTCCCTATTGTAACAATATTGTATTTTATAATCCCCCAAAGGTTTAAAAACCTTTGGTTACTTATTTCAAGCTATTATTTTTACATGAGCTGGAATCCTAAATATGCTATCCTGATCGCTATTTCTACAGTGATAACATTTTTTAGCGGAATATTTATAGTAAATAGTAAAAATTCTTTTTTTAAAAAGCTATGGGTCTTTCTTTCCATGGCTTCTAATTTAGCTATCCTGTTTTTCTTTAAATACTTTGACTTTTTTATAGACAATCTGAATCGCATTTTTGCAGTCATAGGAATTGAAATGTTAAATCCGACATTTGACGTAATACTGCCTGTAGGTATTTCTTTTTATACTTTCCAGGCCCTGTCCTACACAATGGACGTTTATAGAGGGGAAATCTATGTAGAAAAGAATTTGTTGAACTACGCCCTTTTCGTTTCCTTCTTCCCACAGCTGGTAGCTGGACCAATAGAAAGATCTAAAAACCTTTTAGTTCAGTTTAGACGCAAACACCACTTCAATTATGAGAGGGCTAAAGCAGGTCTGCTTTTAATGCTATGGGGCTTTTTTATGAAGTTAGTTATAGCAGACCGTGTAGCTGTTATAGTTAATACTGTTTATAATGATTATCAAAACTACGAGGGAATTATTCTTATTATTGCAACCCTATTCTTTGGAGTGCAGATTTACTGCGACTTTGCCTCTTACTCTGCTATTGCAATAGGTGCGGCTCAAGTGATGGGCTTTAAGCTGATGGACAACTTCAAGCAGCCATATTTTTCAAAGAGTATTGCCGAATTTTGGCGCCGCTGGCATATATCCTTATCTACATGGTTTCGAGATTACCTATATATACCTTTAGGAGGAAACCGTAAGGGCACGCTGAGAAAGTACTTTAATGTAATGGTAGTATTTTTAGTGAGCGGACTATGGCACGGTGCAAGCTGGAATTTTGTAATCTGGGGATTTCTCCACGGGGCATTCCAGGTGATAGGGCAGATTACTAGACCCATTAAAATATTTATTACGGACAAGCTTGGGATAAATAGAGAAACTGGAAGCTATAAATTAGGGCAGATTCTCATAACTTTCTGTCTTTCTAATTTCGCTTGGGTCTTCTTTAGGGCATCCAGCTTTACGGAAGCAAAGGGTATTATTTCAAGGATGATATCAGTGTGGAATCCTTGGGTGCTTACTGATGGCAGCCTATATACCCTAGGACTTTCACCAAAGAGCTTCTGGGCAGGAATTATTGCTATAGTCATTCTTATAGTAGTGGATATTACACAGTACCACGGCATACGCATAAGGGAAAGATTTGCTAATCAAGGTTTAATATTCAGATGGGTTGTGAGCCTTGGACTTATTTATGCGATTATAATATTTGGGATATATGGACCTGGATACAGTGAAAACCAATTTATATATTTCCAATTTTAAAGAGGGAATCTATGAAGACTTTTAAACGCATCATAGCAGTTATATGTTATGTAATCATCTTTTTCATTATATTGTACAATCTCAGCAATATATTAATGCACAAGCAGATTGAAGGCCGTTGGAATATGACGGCTAAAGTTGCTGGTTTTTTCAATGAAGAACCGAATACCTTCGATGTTATTTTCTTCGGATCCAGCCATATGTACTGCTCTGTAGATCCGAATGTGTTTGAAGAAAAGACCGGGCTTAAATCATATGTCTTTGCTACACAGCGCCAGCCTTTATGGATAACCTATCATTATATTCTAGAGGCTTTAAAGACTCAAAGCCCTGAAATAATTGTAGTTGAGACCCATATGGTTATTGAGGAAGAGGACTATATGGATGAGGGTACAAACCACACTGCAATAGATCCCATCCCTTTTTCGAAGAATAAGATTGAAATGATAAAAGCTGCTGTACCTAAGGGAGAGCGGCGCTACTATATATTCAATATCATGAAATATCATGAACGCTGGGAGGAACTTAAAGAGACCGACTATGCACGTGAGTATGAGACTGAGACAGATCCCTACAAGGGATATGTGAGATTAACTACAGCTGCAATTGATATAGACAGGCAGGACATATCAAAAGTTAAAGAGGCTAAACAACTAACTGAGAAGAACAGGTACTATTTAAATAAAATAATTGATTTGGCTCAGCAGGAAGGTATTTTCTTGATACTTTTAAAGTCACCTTCCAATGCTACGGTGGAGGAGAAGATGTACTACAATGCGGTTTCTGAGATTGCAAAACAGCGTGGTGTAGAGTATATTGATTACAATGATGAGGAGCTCTATAAAGAAGTTGGATTGGATATAGAGACTGACTTTTATGATCAGCGCCATCTAAATGAAAGTGGTATGGTTAAATTTGTATCTCATTTTGGAGATTACCTGCTGGAATGCTATGTTGAAAAATAGCGGTATTTGTAGTAGACTTGAAGCTAAGATACGCCGTATAAAATGAGGTAATTATGAAAAGAATTACCAAGATTAGTGCACTTATATTAGTAGATATACTATGTATAAATATAGCTTACATAATAGCACTCCTACTCCGTTTTGAATTTGATGTTTCAAGCAATCAATTCAATCATTACATGGGAGTTTATTTAGATAACTTTATTATCATAACTGCTGTTAAAATACTGATATTCGGCTTATTCGGGCTATATAACAGCCTATGGAGATATGCCGGGGTTGAGGAAGTAGCCAAGGTGCTTTTTTCAGCAGTTGTAAGCTTTATTATTGTCTTTATTTTCCTCAGACTTACCCATCAGGTTATTCCCAGGGGTGTTCAGGGAATATGTCTTTTCCTTGACATTATATTAATAGGAGGATCCAGGTTAAGCTACCGTTACATCAGAAGTCTTAATCAGCCGGGGAATTTTTTCTCTAAGGTATTTTACAAAAAAGATTTTACAAAAGTACTCATAGTGGGTGCCGGGGATGCAGGCGCCAGCATGATAAAAGAGATAAGGCAAAATCCTGATACAGGCAAATATGTTGTAGCAGTTATAGATGATGATCCCCAAAAGATTGGGAGAAGAATAGTAGGTAAGAAGATTGTCGGCAATCGTAATTATATCGCTAAAGCGGTTAAGAAGTACGGTATTGATGAAATAATTATCGCAATTCCGTCTGCTTCTAAAAGGCAGATACAGGGGATTGTAAATGAGTGTAATAAGACGGATTGCAAGGTAAAGATCCTACCTGCTTACATAGACCTTATCGATGGCAAGGTGAGTATCAATAAGCTTAGGGATGTACAAATTGAAGACCTTTTAGGCCGGGATCCTGTTTCGGTTAATTTAAGTGAAATAAGCGGATACTTAGAAGGAAAGAATGTCATGGTAACAGGTGGCGGTGGTTCAATTGGATCTGAACTTTGCAGGCAGATTTCCCGTTTTAAACCCCGCAGGCTTATTGCACTAGATATATATGAGAATTCTATTTACATACTGGTGGATGAGCTTAAGAGGAAGTATCCTGAACTACATATTGAGCCTGTCATATGCTCGGTGAGAAATAAGCAGAGGCTTGAAGAGGTTTTTATTAAATACAAGCCCCATATAGTTTTTCATGCGGCTGCCCATAAACACGTGCCTCTTATGGAGGCAAATCCTAAGGAAGCGGTACTAAACAATATTTTAGGAACAAAGAATATAGTAGATCTTTCCCATGACTATTTAGTCGAAAACTTTGTTCTCATTTCTACAGACAAGGCTGTTAACCCTGCTAACGTTATGGGTGCAACAAAAAGGGTGGCTGAAATGATTATTCAGGAGAAGAGCTACCATTCAAGGACCTGCTTTTCTGCTGTCAGGTTCGGTAATGTATTAGGAAGTAATGGCAGCGTACTGCCTTTATTCAGAAAGCAAATAGAGATGGGAGGACCTGTTACTGTAACCCATGAGGATATCACACGCTATTTTATGACCATACCGGAAGCGGTGCAATTGGTAATTCAGGCGGGTGCAATGGCTAAAGGAGGAGAAATCTTTGTTCTCGACATGGGTGATGCAGTAAAGATTATAGATCTTGCAGAGAATGTAATCAGAATGTCGGGCTTTGTTCCCTATGTTGACATAGATATTGAGATAACAGGTCTTCGTCCAGGAGAAAAACTGTATGAAGAGCTATTACTTGATGAAGAAGGGATTGAAAATACTTCGCACGATAACATTTTTGTCGCAAAACCTGTAAAGTCCTCCCCTGCCTTACATGATATACTATCAAAAGGAGACGACTATCTAGGAGAAGTCATAGAAGATATTTGCAAAAAAGATGATAAGGATGTAAAGGAATGGCTCCATGAAGTGGTGCCAAATTATAGGAATAATAATTTATAAACTGCATTCTTTTATGATATAATAACTAAGTCGCTATAACTCAGCTCTGGAAGGGGAGATTGGGATATGGGTGCAGAGCTTAATATCGATACCTCCAATGCCACGGTTTCAGAAGAGGATCTTATTAAATATAAAGGTGCTTTAAAAGAAGCACAGGATTTTCTGAATAAATCTAAAGAAGGTACTGGTTGGGTCAGACTTCCTTTCAATTATGACAGATCTGAGCTGAAAAGGATACAAAGCACTGCAGTTAAAATTCAAGAGCAATGCCAGGTATTTGTGGTAATAGGAATAGGGGGATCCTATTTAGGCGCACGGGCTGCAATCGAGATGCTAGGGCCATTACAGCAGAATCTACCTGAAATCTATTATGCCGGTATTAATATCAGCGGCAGCTATCACGCAGAATTAATAGATAGGATAAAGGATAAAGATATCTGTATTTGTGTGATATCAAAGTCAGGTAATACAACAGAAACCGCTATTGCTTTTTCGCTTTTTAAACAACTTTTGTTGAAAAAGTATGGCAAACAGGCTTCTGAAAGAATATATGTAATAACTGATAAAGAAAAGGGTGTGCTCAGGGAGGAAGCTGAAAGAGAGGGTTATGTTAGTTTCGTAATCCCTGATGATATCGGAGGAAGATACTCGGTATTAACTCCTGTAGGACTTCTACCCATGGCAGTAGCGGGGATAGATATAGAGTCAGTTTTAGATGGAGCCTTGAAAGAAGCTGAATTAGCTGACCGATCTGAAAAATATGCTGCTATAAGGAATGAACTATTTAATAGGGGCAAGCTTATTGAAATATTTGAATACTATGAACCCAGACTTCACTTTTTTGCCGAATGGCTCAAGCAGCTCTTTGGTGAGAGTGAGGGTAAAGAAGGTAAGGGAATTTTTCCAGCCGCACTTGCACTCAGCACTGACTTACATTCTATGGGACAGTATCTGCAAGAGGGAAATCAGATCTTCTTTGAGACCATATTAAATGTGGAAGAGCCTAAAATGGATATAGTTGTACCTGAAAGCGCAGGAAGTTTTTTGGCAGGAAAGAGCATGAATCAGATTAATAGGGCTGCCATGGAAGGCGTTATAGAGGCGCATAAGGGTGCAAATATACCCATGATAAAGATTGATATTCCTGTTCTAAACCCTTATAATTTTGGTAGACTTGTTTATTTTTTTGAAAAAGCATGTGCTCTTTCGGGCTGTTTAATGGGTGTTAATCCCTTTGATCAGCCCGGAGTCGAAAGCTATAAATCAGAAATGAGGAAAGCTTTAAAATGATTGAAGGAGGAGGCTATGAGTTTAGTAGTATTTGAAAAAAAGGATCAGATTGGTATTGTTAAGATCAATCGTCCTGAAGCGATGAATTCACTAAATGAAGAGGTTTTGACAGAGCTTGAAAAAGCTGTAGATCAAGCAAATAATGATGCTGATGTGAATGTAATAATTCTTACAGGAGAAGGCCGTGCTTTTGTTGCTGGAGCCGATATTGCCAAAATGCAACCCTTAGATGAAAAAGGTGGAATGGAATTTGGCAAACTTGGACAGAGAGTTTTCCGCAAGATTGAAACTCTTGAAAAACCAACAATAGCAGCAGTTAACGGCTTCGCCCTTGGAGGCGGATGCGAGCTTGCCATGGCATGTGACATGAGAATAGCAAGCGAAAAGGCCAAGTTCGGTCAGCCCGAGGTAGGTCTAGGTATTACTCCAGGTTATTCTGGAACCCAGAGGTTGCCCAGACTGGTTGGAAAGGCCAAAGCAATGGAATTGATCTTGACAGGTGACATTATCACTGCTGATGAAGCTTTAAAGATTGGACTGGTCAACAAGGTGGTTGAGCATGATTCTTTACTTGATGAAGCAATGAATCTTGCTAATAGAATTTTAAAGAATGCTCCACTTGCTGTATGCTATTCTAAGAAAGCTATAGTTGAAGGTCTTGAGTTATGTGATATGGATCAAGCAATCGAAGTAGAGGCAAAACTTTTCGCTAAGTGCTTTGCAACTGAAGACCAAAAAGAAGGTATGAGCGCTTTCCTTGAAAAGAGAAAGCCGGAATTCAAGGGTAAATAATATAAATATTTATAGATTAGGAGGTTAAATAATGAAAAAAATAGGAGTTTTAGGTACAGGCACCATGGGTGCAGGAATTATTCAGGTATTGGCACAGAATGGCTACGAGGTAGTTCTAAGAGCCAGAAGACAAACATCAATCGATAGAGGTATTGCAACTATTGAAAAGAACCTCGACAGACTGATCGCAAAAGAAAAGCTTACCGAGGATGAAAAGAAAGAAGTAATGGGCCGCATTACCGGTTCAACTGATATTTCAATCGTAAAAGATGCAGACCTTATTATCGAAGCAGCTACCGAAGATATGGAAGCTAAGAAAGCTCTTTTTGCTGAACTAGATGAACTTTGCAAACCTGAGACAATCTTTGCTACAAACACTTCATCTCTTTCAATTACCGAGCTTGCTACAGCTACAAAGAGACCTGATAAAGTAATCGGTATGCATTTCTTTAATCCTGTACCTCTAATGAAGCTGGTAGAAATAATTAGAGGATTACCAACTTCAGATGAAACTGAAGAAACTATTATCAAATTAACAGAATCTCTAGGCAAGACACCTGTTAAGGTAAAAGAAGCTCCTGGTTTTGTTGTGAATAGAATATTAATTCCTATGGTAAACGAAGCTATCGGAGTTCTAGCAGACGGTATTGCAAGTGCAGAAGATATTGATAGTGCTATGAAACTTGGCGCTAGCCATCCAATTGGACCACTTGCTTTAGCTGACTTAATAGGACTTGATGTATGCCTAGCTATCATGGAAGTACTTCACAGCGAATTTGGTGATTCTAAATACAGACCACATCCGCTGCTCAGAAAAATGGTACGCGGTGGCAAGTTAGGAAGAAAGACCGGAGAAGGATTCTTTGATTATAGTAAATAAAGCTTGCATAATTCAGTTAAATTGTTTAAAATGGCAAGGGTACGGATCTACCCTTGCTGTTTAATTTTAAAGTAATCAAAAAGTAATATAAATTTCATTTTCTTTTTGGTTGAAAGGGTATATTATTGTTAGAGATTAATGAATAAAGGCGATAAATATCTATGAAAGCAAGAAAAAATTCAGCAAAATCTAAAACTAAATCAGCGACAAGTACGTTCATAAGGTATTTTATAGTTACTTTTATAATCGGAGTAATAGTTATGACTCCTGTATCCTCATTTTTTGGCAGGGTGTCCGATATTCCGATTTTTGGTGAAACCGAGACTAATCTGATGGATGAAATGCCTGTTTTAGTCGATGAAGACAGTATATTCTTTGAGGCATTCCAGGACAAGAATAGGATTAATGTATTATTAATGGGCATAAACCAAAATTTAGCTGATACTATTATGGTGGCAAGCTTTGACTACGATGCCAAGCATGTAGACCTTATTTCCATACCAAGGGATACTTATTATCATAGAAATGGGTATTATAACCCAGGAGCTTTGAAAATTAATGCCATATATCAAAATACTCATGAACCTTTAGAAACCGCAATAGCTGTAAGCGAGCTGCTCTTAGGCATGCCTATTCACTGCTACGCTATTGTTGATTACGAAGGCATTAAGAAGATTGTTGAAACAATGGGAGGCGTACCAATGCATATTCCCTTTGACATGAAGTACAGTGACCCTACGGATAAACCGCCTCTGTATATTAACATTCCAGCTGGTGATCAGGTGCTTGACGGTGAGCATGCCGTTCAGTTCATACGCTACAGAAAAGGCTACAGAGAAGGGGATATCGGCCGTATCAAAGCTCAACAGGAATTCATGAAATCAGCATTTAGGCAGATGCTTGGATTTGACCTTCCGAAAATAACTAAGGTAATTGTTGAAAATATTGAGTCGGATATTACTCTTGGCACTGCAATGAAAATTGCTAAAAAAGCTGTGGGTATGAGTTCGGATAGTATTGAAACCTATATCATGCCTCATACATTGCAGGGCGAAGCACCTTATTACGTATATCCTGACAGCGAAGGTATCGCTGAAATGATAGCTCAGATATATTCTATTGAACCTGAAACTACTCCAGAAGAAGACGAAGCAGATCAGTAGTTCCCTTTGGGAAAAGGAAAGATTTATGAAAAGATTATATTCTGTCTTAATTATTTGCATAATATTATTATGTACATCATTTTATAATCCCCATGTTAATGCAAATAGTTCCCGAGATTTTATTGATGTTAGCGATAATTACTGGGGGAAAGATTTTATTGACTTTGCATCTGAAATCGGGATTATAGCCGGCTATCCTGTGGATGGAGACAGGTATAAGTTTATGCCTGAGGCCAATGTAACCAAAGAAGAATCCCTGCAGATGATTTATAAGGCTGTTACAAACTCCGGTTTAAGAAAGACCTATGATATAGGATCAAAGTATGAAGACTTGCTTGCTTCTAATATGATCGGTGAATGGGCATGGGAGTGTGTATCATTTGGCCTTGAATTTGATATAATAAATAAGGATGAGCTTGCTGGATTTCGTGATGATTTTGGAAGATCCATGCCTGCTTCAAGGGAAGAGGTTGCCCGTTGGACTGCTAGGGCAATAGATAGAAAATTAATGCCGGCCACATCCTTGGATTATATTGATAAGGACAATATTTCAAAAGAAAACCTAGTTTATGTTGACTTGCTTCACCGAATGTCTATAATGATAGGTGATAATCTAGGTAAATTTAATGCCAAAGATAGTATAAGAAGGGTTGAATTCGCCGTAATCTGTACCCGCGTATACGACCTTGCTGAATCTCCCTATAATATAGACGCTGAGAATCGCTCATATCAAGGCGTTATCACTGGAATAGATAAAGAAAGTGGGAAAATATTTCTAAAGCAATTAGATGGATCTGTAAGGCTCATCGATTATGAGAAGAATGCCCAATTTATAATAGATGGAGTAACTGAATATAATATTGACAAGATCCCCAGAGATAGCAATCTAATTATTGCCTGGGGTCCATATAACCAAATTCATATAAACACCGAGGTAATGCTTGCAGAAGCTAGGGTACAAAATATTAATTCATTAGATAGCAGCTGTTCAGAACTAGCACTTCGTCTACCTGACGGAAATATCGTATATTATTTTACAGATCGGGAAACATTCTTCATAAATGAAATTAAAAAGAATGATGATATTATTTTCATTGCTGATGGTATAATAATTATTGAGATATTAAATCAATAATAGGGTCGGATTATCTGTCTTTATTCTTAATTATAAGTTTAATTCTGCTTAAAATGAAGAGGAGTAAATGGTACTATGTCAAGTACAAATCTTATGGATTATGAGATTCTCAAATCAAAAAAAGTAGTGGAATTAAGGGAAATTGCCAAAACTCTTAAAATTCCGCGTTACCAGTCTATGAAGAAGGCCGAGCTGATTGAGGCAATAGCCTCAGCTGGTGTCTCTGAGGAAGGCTCTCAACCGGAGCCTCAAGAAGTCGAAGAAAAAAAGCCAAAGAGGGGTAGACCGAAAAAGCTGAAAGAAGAGGCGGAGCAAAAGGCAGAAGAAGATGAAAAAGAAGAGGAAGGCGAAAAGGAAAAGCCTTCTGTAAAGGTAACAAAGTATGAGCCAAGTGAAGATAGACCAGAAGTAGAAGGGATACTAGAAATTGCGGACGGAGGATTTGGCTTTCTGCGTTTCCATAACTTCTTAACCAGCGATCAGGACGTCTATGTTTCTCCTTCTCAAATAAGGAGGTTTAATCTAAAGACTGGAGATAAAGTTAAGGGGATTGCGAGAAAACCCAATGAGGGTGAAAAATTTGGTGCAATCCTATATGTCAAAGAGGTTAACAACGATGAACCTGGCGTAGCAATCAGGAGACCTCAATTTGAAGATCTAACTCCTATCTTCCCTAATGAACGCATTTCTCTAGAAAACGGATCAACAGAACTATCTATGCGTCTTATAGATTTAGTTGCCCCAATCGGTAAAGGACAAAGAGGACTGATTGTAGCCCCACCAAAAGCGGGGAAGACTGTGCTGTTGAAAAAAGTTGCATCAAGTATAGAGAAAATGTATCCTGATATCGAGCTGATTGTACTTCTAGTCGATGAAAGACCTGAAGAAGTAACTGATATGCAGCGCTCTATAGCAGGTGAAGTAATATATTCAACATTTGATGAGCTGCCCACAAACCATGTAAAGGTTGCTGAAATGGTTTTGGCAAGGGCCCAGCGCCTTGTAGAACATGGCCGGGATGTTGTAATCCTATTAGATAGCTTAACAAGGCTAGCTCGAGCATATAACCTGGTTGTTCCACCATCAGGAAGGACCCTTTCAGGTGGTTTAGATCCGGGGGCTCTTCACAAACCTAAGAAATTCTTTGGAGCAGCCCGTAATGTGGAAGAGGGAGGAAGTATTACAATCCTTGCCACTGCCCTAATAGAAACTGGCAGCCGTATGGATGAAATGATATACGAAGAGTTTAAAGGTACGGGTAATATGGAACTTCATCTTGATAGAAAACTATCAGAGAAACGCATATTCCCTGCTATAAATTTAAATAAATCGGGCACAAGAAGAGAAGAACTGCTAATGTCTCAGGATGAATTAGAGGCAATATGGTATATGCGGCGTGCATTAGCTAATTCAGGCACTCAGGAAGTTACTGAGGCGATCATCGATCATCTTTCACATACCAGGACCAATCGGGACTTTATAGAAATAATTAAGAAAACGAGATTTGAGTAGCCATGGATCTAAAAAAAATATTTCGAAAAGACGCTTGTCCGACTAAGATCGGAGGACAAGCTGTTTTGCAAGGCATAATGATGAAGGGTGAAGATCGTACCGCCGTTGTCGTTCGCAAACCAAAGGGTGATTTGCATATAAAGATTGAGCCTCTAAAAGAGAAGACTAAGCTACAGAAGATTCCCCTTTTTAGAGGGGTATTCATATTTGTGGAGGCTTTAGTAACAGGAACAAAGACCCTGCTTTATTCCGCCGAGGTGCTGGAGAATGCAGAAGGTGGGGAAAAATATGAGCCTGATAGATTGACTAAATGGATGATAAAGAGCTTTGGTGAAAAGGTTACACTGGATATTATGCTCTATTCCTCTGTAGTCCTGGCAATTCTCTTTACCGTCGGCGTTTTTATAATCCTGCCTACCTGGATTGTTAATTTTTTTAGTAATGTCACTGGAAATGAAATAGTTCTCAACCTGATTGAAGGTATAGTGCGTATTTTCATGTTCGTCATATATATTCTCGCAATATCCAGAATGAAGGATATCAGGACGGTATTTCAATACCATGGGGCTGAACATAAGTGTATACACTGTTTTGAAAGTGGGCGGGAATTGACAACAGAAAACTGTCAGGAATTTGAGACCCTTCATCCAAGGTGTGGGACAAGCTTTTTAATGTTTGTAATGGTAATAAGCCTTTTGCTGTTTTCGCTTTTGGGATGGCCAAATTTATTATTACGCATAGGTTCAAGAATTATTTTAATACCTGTAGTAGCAGGCCTATCTTATGAGCTCCTTCGCCTAGCAGGGAGAGGGGATACACTGCTTATTAAAATACTAAGCATTCCAGGTTTGGCTTTGCAGAAATTGACTACAGTTGAACCTGATGAGGAACAGTTAGAAGTAGCCATAGCGGCTATGAAGGCTGTAATAAATAAAGATGGGCCTAAGCAATTTGTTGGAAATACCGATATAGAGGGCAATCTTATCCCCGAGAACGAAGGAGAGGCAAGTGAATGAGCTTATTGCTAAAAGACATTTTAAATATTGCAGAAACAAGATTTAAAGATGCAGGTTGCTTGACTCCTAGATTAGATGCTGAAATCCTTTTTTGCCACTTAATAAAAAGGGATAGAAGTTATCTTTTTCTACACTACGGTGATGAAGTAACTGAAAAGACCTGCGAAGAATATTTTAAATTAATCGATCTCAGGGCAAGCGGTAAACCAGTTCAATACATAATAGGCTATCAGGAATTCATGGGCCTGAAATTTATTGTTAACGAGAGTGTACTAATTCCCAGACAGGATACAGAGCTATTAGTAGAGACTGCAATAGATGAGCTTAGAAAAATGAAGATACCTATTGGAGGCCTGGATGTTCTTGATCTATGCTGCGGAAGCGGGGCAATTGCAGTTAGCCTAGCATATCATATGAAAGGTTCAAAGATTAAAATAATGGCCTCTGACGTCAGCGCCCAAGCCATAGAAGTTGCCAAGTCAAATGCAAAGAACAATGGTGTTTCTGATATGATTGATTTTAAAGTTGGAGATCTGTTTGGACCCTTTCCAAAAAACCGCAAGGGAAAGGGCAAAAAACAGTTTAACCTGATAATCAGTAACCCCCCCTATATTAAAACCGATGACCTGTCTACTCTTATGAGAGAAGTCAGGGAACACGAGCCTATGCTAGCATTAGATGGTGGTGATGACGGTTTAGATTTCTATAGGAGAATAATAAATGAAGCCCATTCATATCTTAAGCCAGGAGGAGTTTTGCTATTAGAGATTGGTTATGATCAAGGGCAAAGTGTTCCAGATTTAATAAGGAATACTGGCTATTACAATGAACCTAAAGTATTAAAAGATTTAGCAGGACATAACCGCGTCGTATTAACAGAAGCAAAGCATCAAAATTAAAAAAATACTTGCTTATAATCAATGCTTATGCTAACATATAGTAGTTGTCGATACGAATAAAAATGAAGATTGATTGGATAGATTATAAGGAAGGTGAGAATGATGAAACAGGGAATCCATCCTAAATATGTGGAATGTAAGGTTACATGTGCATGTGGTAACGAGTTTATGACTGAATCGACTAAAGAAGAAATTAGACTGGATGTTTGTTCTTCTTGCCACCCATACTTTACAGGGCAGCAGAAGTTCGTCAACCGTGGTGGACGTGTCGAAAAGTTCAAGAAAAAGTTCAACATTGATTAAGAATAAAGAACCGGAAATCCACTTCCGGTTTTTTTTGAAAAGATATGTTGATAGGAGCTGAGGTATAGATGTTAGATAAATTAGATTTCATAGAAGAAAAATATAGCGAGCTCAGCCTCAAAGTCTCTGATCCTGAAATAATTGCTGACCAGAATCAGTGGAGAAAATATGTCAAAGAAATGTCTGAGATAGAGCCGATAATAAATAAATATAAGGAATATAAGAAGGTAAAAAAGGACTTCGACAGCACCAAGGAAATGCTTGGTGAAAGCGGCTTAGATGAGGAATTGCGCGAATTGGCAAAACTTGAATACAGTGAACTTGAAGATAAACTAGAAGCCTGCACAAAAGAGCTTCAGGTTTTGCTATTGCCAAAGGATCCTAACGATGAGAAAAATGTAATCATGGAAATACGTGCGGGTACAGGTGGAGAAGAAGCAGCCCTATTTGCTGCAAACCTCCTCAGGATGTATATGAGATATGCTGAGCGTAAAAACTGGAAAATAGAGATAATGGATTTAAACGAGACTGGAATTGGCGGCGTCAAGGAAGCCGTTATGATGATTAGTGGAAGAGGTGCCTACTCAAGACTTAAGTATGAGAGTGGTGTTCATAGAGTACAGAGAGTACCTGAGACTGAATCGAGCGGGAGAATTCACACTTCAGCAGCAACTGTTGCTGTTTTACCCGAAATCGACGAGGTCGAAGTTGAGATAAATCCAAATGATGTTCGTGTGGATGTATTCCGTTCGTCAGGAAACGGCGGTCAGAGTGTAAATACCACTGACTCCGCTGTAAGATTGACCCATGAGCCTACGGGCATAGTAGTTACATGCCAAGATGAAAAATCTCAGTTAAAGAATAAAGAGAAGGCCTTTAAAGTTTTGCGTGCTAAGTTATATGATCTTAAGCTGCAGGAAGTAAACAAGGAGATATCACAAGAAAGAAGAAGCCAGGTAGGAAGCGGAGACAGAAGCGAGCGTATAAGGACATATAATTATCCTCAAGGAAGGATTACCGACCATAGAATAGGTCTTACTATTTACAAGCTCGACAGCTTCCTTGACGGTGAACTAGATGAGGTTATAGCCGCACTTATAACCTCCGATCAAGCAGAGAAGTTAAAGAATTTCTAAGCTATGAAAACCTTGATATACGATGTCAGAGAATTAAATGATGATAATTTAAAAAAAATAGATGAGGCGGCCATAATCCTTCGAAATGGAGGAGTGGTAGCCTTCCCAACGGAGACTGTTTATGGTTTAGGAGCCGATGCCCTAAACCATAAAGCTGTATCCAAAATTTATGAAGCCAAGGGGAGGCCATCAGACAACCCTCTCATTGTTCATATATCGGATTTAGAACAGTGCTATTCATTAACTGATGGTTTTAATGAAACTATTGAAAAATTAGCTCAACATTTTTGGCCAGGCCCTCTAACTATTATTGTACCAAAGTCAAACAAAGTTCCGGATATCACTACAGGAGGACTTGATACGGTTGCTATACGTATGCCGGACCATCCAGTAGCTTTGGAGTTAATAAGAAGGGCGGGCTGTCCAGTTGCAGCTCCAAGTGCAAATATATCCGGAAAACCGAGCCCTACAAAAGGTGAACATGTAGTAGAGGATATGTTTGGTAGGATCGACGCTATTATCACAAGCGGCGATTGTAAAGTAGGAATTGAATCTACCATATTAGATTTATCTGAGGATGTACCTACCATATTGAGGCCAGGAATATTGACTCCTGAGGAGCTAAGTAAGGTAATGGGTAAGGAAGTAATAATAGATCCGGCGATAAATAAGATTAGGGATAAAGATTTTGTACCCAAGTCTCCAGGAATGAAATATACTCATTACGCTCCGAATGCTGAAATGATAATATTTCAAGGAGAAAAAGAAAAGGTTATTACAGAAATAGAGAGGGTAAAAGAACAAAAAGAAAAAGAAGGATATAAAGTCGGAATAATGCTATATGATGATCAATCATATTTAGAAGCCGCACACGAGCTATTTGCTCAATTAAGAGAGTTTGATAAACAGAATGTAGATTTAATTTTAGCCGGTGCCCTAAACTCTGATGATTCTATCGGGTTTGCAGTAATGAACAGGATGCTTAAATCAGCCGGCTATATTGTAGTAAAGGTTTAGGAGGTTAAAATGAAACTGGCATTGGCAAGTGATCACGGAGGGTATGCTTTAAAAGAAGCAATTAAAAAGCATTTAGAAAATAGGGATATAGAAATTATTGATCTTGGAACAGATTCAGAGGACTCCGTGGACTACCCTATTTTCGGGAAGAAATGTGCCGAAATGGTAGCATCGGGACAAGCCGATAGAGGTATTGTATTTTGTGGGACAGGCATCGGGATTTCAATAGCAGCCAACAGGTATAAAGGTATCCGCTGTGCTTTAGCAACTAATACCTTTATGGCAGAGATGAGCAGGAAGCATAATAATTCTAATATGCTGGCTCTGGGAGGTAGAGTATTAGGACTGGAAGAGGCCAAGGAAATTGTTGATATTTGGATGGACACTGAATTTGAGGGTGGACGTCACCAACGCAGAATAGATATGTTAGATTGATTGTAGTTTTAAATTTGTAAATATATGGAGGTTTATGATGGGCAATGTATACGTATTTGATCATCCGCTGATTCAGCATAAGATGGCTATTTTAAGAGACAAGAACACAGGTACCAAGGATTTCAGAGAACTAACTAAAGAAATATCCATGATGATGACATATGAAGCTACTCGCAATCTACCGTTGAAGGATGTAGAGATCGAAACTCCGATTCGTAAGGCTAAAGTAAGGATGTTAAAGGGCGAAGATATTGCAATTGTACCGATTCTAAGGGCTGGACTGGGGATGGTCGAAGGTATGCAGGCCATAGTTCCAAATGCTAAAGTCGGTCATATTGGAGTATATAGAGATCCTGATACCCATAAACCTATAGAATATTACTGTAAATTACCGTCAGATATTGCTTCGAGACAGGTTTTTGTAGTAGATCCTATGCTCGCAACCGGCGGTTCAGCTGCCGCATCAATCGACTTCATAAAAGAGCGCGGTGGCAAAAATATTATTTTCATGTGCTTAATTGCAGCGCCGGAAGGTATTGAATTTCTACAAAACAGACATCCTGACGTTGATATATTCATTGCGGCTAAAGACAGCCATCTCAATGAACATGCATATATTGTCCCCGGTTTGGGAGATGCTGGTGACCGTTTATTCGGGACTAAATAAAAACTTGAGGAGTGTTAAAATGTATGTAATAAACGATAATGTCAGCGAACACACAAATGTATACGACGTATTAAAAGAAAGGGGCTTTATCAGGCAGGCAACTCATGAAGAAGAGATTCGTGACCTTCTTGCAAAGGAGAAGGTAACTTTCTATATAGGTTTCGACCCTACTGCTGATTCACTGCATGTCGGACACTTCATGCAGATTATAGTCATGATGTACATGCAGAAATTCGGTCATAGGCCAATTGTACTCATCGGCGGTGGTACTGGAATGGTTGGAGACCCTTCTGGCAGGACGGATATGAGGCAGATGATGACTAAAGAAACCGTTGTGAAAAACTGTGAGAGATTCCAGGAGACCTTTGGAAGGTTCATAGATTTTAGCGATGGGAAGGCTATCTGCGAAAACAATGCTAATTGGCTGCTTGACTTGAATTACGTACAGTTTATCAGAGATATCGGTAGACATTTTTCCGTAAACCGGATGCTAGCAGCTGAATGCTTTAAGAATAGGCTGGAAAGAGGACTTTCTTTCCTTGAATTTAACTACATGCTAATGCAATCCTATGACTTTTTAGAGCTTTACCGCAGATATAACTGCAAGATGCAATTTGGCGGTGATGACCAGTGGTCAAATATATTAGGAGGAGTAGAACTTGTTCGCAGAGTAGAACAGGAGCAAGTTTACGGAATGACCTTCGCCCTTTTAACTACAAGCGAAGGTGTGAAGATGGGCAAAACTCAAAAAGGCGCCCTTTGGCTTGATCCAGAGAAGACATCCCCTTATGAGTTCTACCAATATTGGAGAAATGTAGAGGATGCCGATGTTAGAAACTGCCTAGCAATGCTGACATTCCTACCTATGAAAGAAGTTGAAAGACTATCCTCCCTAGAGGGTGCAGAGATAAATCAAGCTAAAGAGGTCTTAGCTTTCGAAGTTACAAAGCTGGTTCACGGTGAAGATGAAGCTTTGAAAGCTCAGGAGGCTTCAAGGGCCTTGTTTGAAGGCCAGGGAAACATGGATGACGTACCAAAAACTCAGATTCCAGCATCAGAGTTTGATGGTGAAGGTATGGGGGTTGTAAATCTCATATCAAGACTCAAACTGGTATCCAGCAACTCTGAAGGTTTTAGAACCATTAAACAGGGCGGTTTAACTATAGATGGAGAAAAAGTAACTGATACTAAGTTAATGGTAACAAAGGATATGTTTAAAGATGGAAAACTCTTAATCAAGAAAGGCAAAAAGACATTCCACTTGGTAGAGTTAATATAGTTCGATTATTTAATTTCGAGACGGTTATCTTTTTTAAGATAATCGTCTTCTTTTTGTAGGAACTTCTTAATAATTTGTTCGTCTAATATATGGTATAATTTGCATATGTTTAGAACTATGGGGTGTGGAAATGAAGCCGCTAATAGAAGTTAAAAATGTTCGTAAGATTTATAGGATGGGCGATGAAAAGGAAGTAGCCTTGGATGATATCAGCCTTTCTATCTATAAAGGCGAGATCGTTTGCCTTGTCGGCGCTTCAGGTTCAGGTAAATCCACCTTTTTAAATATGGTGGCAGGGCTTGAAAAACCAACAAGAGGGGAGATCTATATTGGGGGTATTCCTATCCACAAATTAGATGAAGAAAAGGTTACTCTGTTCCGCCAGAAAAATATTGGTTTCATTTTTCAGGCCTTTCATCTTCTACCTATGCTTACCGCAGTTGAGAATGTCGGCCTTCCATTAATCTTTCGCGGTGTTGAAAGTAAAAAGCGTAATATGTTAGCAATGAAAATGCTTAAAGAAGTGGGACTTTCCGGATATGAAAACAGAAAACCCAACCAGATGAGTGGAGGCCAGCAGCAGAGGGTAGGGATTGCAAGAGCACTTGTTGGAAATCCAAAGATCATATTTGCCGATGAGCCCACAGGTAACTTGGATTCTTCCACTTCAGTGGAAGTAATGGAAATAATGGTGAAAAAGGTGCGTGAAAACAATCAAACCCTGCTTTTGGTCACCCACGACCCAACTATTAGCGAGTATGCTGATCGAGTTGTGACAATAAAGGATGGAAACATTCTTAATATAGAAGAGAATAAAAGGGGATAGAGTTATGAGTAATAAAATTAGTCACAAAATATTAGTATATGCATTGATAATGATATTGGTGCTTGGCATTCCGGTATCTGTTTACGGAGCAGAGAATATTAACGTTAAAATCGAGCAAACCGGAGGTTATTTTGCAGTCCAAGATGATAAGAACGTAGCTTTAAAGGTTAGGGTGACTAACAACAGTGCTGAAAAAATAGTATTTAGTCCTAAAACCAGCCTTTCACAGAGCGACGGTGAGCTAACGGAGCCAACACCTAATTCGGCAATCATTTCTCTTGAACCCGGCCAGTCAACAGAACTAGTATTTTCAATTGATGTAAAAAGATACGCTTCAGTAGGTTCGCATACAATAAGGGTTTTGCTAATTGATGAGGGTGAAAATAAAGGTGATATCCTGCGTTCTAAGGATGTAAGCATTAGTATTTCCCAAAAGACTACAACTCCACCTGCAGAATATGAAGGAAACTATATGGCGGCGGCTGATTTAGTTCATACAATAAGGCCGCAGGGTGCAGTTGTAGCAGGTATTGATAATGAACTGGTGCTGACCTTTACTAATAAGGGAAACACGATAATGAAGGATACCAAGGTAACTCTATCATTACCTGATGGTATTTACATAAATAACTCGAGCGGTACGCTATCTGTTGGCTATATGACTGTAGGGACTACAAAGACAGTAGTATTCCCTCTAACAGCAGATACAAATATTGATAGCAAGAGCTATCCCATAAGTGTTAGAATTGATTTCTTTGATAAATCGAATAGTCCAAACTCCATTGAACAAACACTTTACATACCAGTTCAATCAGGAGGAAAAGCTTCTTTAAAAGATTTAGCTATTGTAAATATAAATGTTCCTGAACAAGTAAAGCAAGGTGAAGACTTCACACTTAGCTTTCAAGTTAAAAACAACGGTACTCATGACTCGGGTCAATTGAGAATCTATACCGAGGCAAATGATGGATTGGTAAACAGGACCAAGAACATCTTTATAGAACAGGGCATTAAGAAAGGTGAGAGCAAGTCCTATTCAATAACTTATTTCAGCTTGGACGATGCAGCATCTAAGCATTACCCAATTAAGATTGCAGTAGAGCCTGCTTCTCAAAACGGGGATTCGGTAGTCCAGTACACGGGTGTATTTATAGATGGCGGTGGAAGTCAATCAGTAAAAACACCACAACTGATGGTCAGTGATTACAGCTTTGGAGGTTCCTTTGTCCAAGCAGGAGACGAGTTTAGGTTGAATATAGGTTTGACTAATACCAGCTCAAGTCATGATTTGCAGAATATAAAGGTTACTTTGGATTCAGCTGACGGAACATTTATTCCTGTTAGATCGAGCAACTCCTTTTTCATAGATCGTATCGATAAAAACGGCTATAAGGAACACAGTCTATCTTTAAGTGTAAAACCTGATGCTGAACAGAAAACCACTTCGGTAAACATAAATATGATGTATGAAGATAGCTTCGGTAATACATATAACGCAACAGACGTTATATCAATCCCAGTTATGCAGGAAACCAGGCTGGTAGTTGATGATGTCATAGCACCACCGGAGCTTTGCGCAGGTATGCAAAATGGTGTGAACGTAGAATTCTATAACATGGGCAAAACTACACTTAACAATCTGCGCATATCTGCAGAAGGCGATTTCGATACAATGGAATCAACTATCTATTATGTAGGCAATATGGAACCAGGCAGAAGCGACAGCTATAACTTCTCTTTTATCCCTAGGAATGCTGGACATATGGCAGGGAAGCTAATCTTTACCTATGAGGATGCATCCGGTGATGAACAGGTTTTAGAAAAAGAGTTTTCGTTTGAAATAATGGATATGCCTGTTTGGAACGAAGATTTCATGCCTGTTGATGAATTTGATGAAGGTCAATCTTCTATTCCGTGGTATGTAATATTAATAATAGTAGTTGTTGTAATTGTGGCTGTAATAGTTTTCCTTAAAAAGCGTCGTAAAAAGAAGATGGATTTGGAGATGGACATCGAATGAGTAGCCGTGATTTAATACAACTTGCAATAAGAAATTTATTTCGGCGCAAAACCAGAACATTTCTTGCTATCATCGGAGTCGTGGTAGGTACTTGCGCAATTATTGTAATGCTTTCTATCGGATTTGGATTATCCCATAATTTCGAAGAACAGATAGCAAGTTACGGTAACCTCCATTTGGTAAATGTTTACTCAGGAGGAGGTTACGGTGGTTTTGGATATTCAGATGGGCAGCAAGCTATTTTGGATGACAAAGCGATTGCTGCAATGGAAAGAATCGAAGGTGTAGATGCAGTTTCCCCAAGGGTTGAGGAGTATCTGACTTTTGGAATTGATAAATACGTAGCTTCTGTTAGTGTAATAGGGATGAAACCTGAAGTAATGCAGAAATTCGGATTTGAATTACAGGAAGGGCGGCTGCTTCAACCCGGGGATAAATATGCCCTAGTATTCGGTAATCAGGTTCCGGTTATGTTCTATAACCCAAGGGAGCAAATGTACAGCAGTTGGAGCGGCGAGCCTAAAGTTGATGTCATTACCGATAAAATTATTATGACAGGTGACTGGGAATATGGACAGAAGCGCAGGCATGGAAGTGAAGGCGAAAAGGTGAATTATAAGGAATATAAGGCTCAAGGTGTGGGGGTTTTAGCAAATCCAAACGATGAAACAGCATATTACGTGTATATGAATATAGATACTTTAAAAACTATTAAAGAGGAAATAAGACGGGCGAGAAAAGAAGTCGGCAATACCCAGCAAGGCTATCAGTCAGCAATGGTCTATGTTGGTGATATAAATGACGTGCAGGATGTCAGTGATAAGATTCGTGAGATGGGTTTTCAAACCCACAGTTTAAGTGACTGGCTTGAGGCTATGCAGGATCAAGCTAGAATGATTCAAGGCATACTTGGAGGTATAGGAGCTATATCGCTTCTTGTTGCAGCATTAGGTATAACAAATACAATGATTATGTCAATCTATGAAAGAACTAAAGAAATTGGAATAATGAAGGTAATTGGGGCAAACCTAGGTGATATACGCAGAATGTTTTTGTTAGAAGCAGGTATGATTGGCTTCTTAGGTGGCCTTGCAGGAGTAGTACTTAGCTTTATTCTTTCGCTACTTATGAATACTGTATTGTCCGATGTGTTAAGTATGATGTTTGGAAGCATTGGAGTAGGCGGCTCAACCATATCTATTATACCCTGGTGGGTAGCAGTAGGAGGTTTGGCTTTTGCCACTGCAATCGGATTAATTTCAGGATATTCGCCTGCTAGAAGAGCTATGAAGCTAAGCGCATTAGAAAGTTTAAGAAATGAATAAAAAGCTATATATAAATTGCTTGACATTAGAGTTTTAGGCCGTTATACTGTAATATGCGTTATGTGCAAAATCCATTTAGCCCCGGATTAATTATATATTAAAAACTTGCCAAGGTGGGGTGAAACGCCTTGGCTAAAAATATGTTAGGTGCATGTTAGGCACAGGAGGTGTAACAAGATGAAATCATTCATAGCAAAGCCTCATGAAGTAGGAAGAAAATGGTATGTAATAGATGCTGAAGGTAAAACTCTAGGAAGATTAGCTTCAGAGGCTGCTTCTATATTAAGAGGTAAGAAGAAACCTATTTTTACGCCACATGTAGATACTGGTGATTACGTAATCATAGTAAATGCAGAGAAAGTAGAAGTTACAGGCGATAAAAGGAAAAAGAAGATCTACAAACACTACACAGGTTTTCCAGGCGGATTAAGAGAAATAACATTCGAAAAATTGCAAGCTAAAAAGCCAGAAGAAATAATTAGACATGCAGTAAAAGGAATGTTGCCTAAAGGTAGACTTGGAAGAAAGATGTTTAAGAAACTAAGAGTGTATGCAGGACCCGAACACAAGCATACAGCTCAACAGCCAGAAGTTTGGGAATTCTAGGGAGGGGAGGAATCGAAAATGGCAAGTACGCAATATTATGGAACCGGTAGAAGAACATCTTCCGTTGCTAGAGTCAGATTAATCCCTGGGAAAGGCGAAATAATTGTAAATAAAAGACCTTTGGATGAATACTTTGGTACGGAAATTGTTAAAAGAGAGGTTAATAGACCTTTTGAGATAGTTGGTGCAGAAGGTAAGTTTGATGTTAAAGCTACAGTTAGAGGCGGTGGCTTTACTGGTCAAGCTGGAGC
>JAAYHT010000257.1 GCA_012735285.1 Clostridiales bacterium
CAAAATGGAAACGAAAAAATGGGCTACTACCACCGTTTATTAATCAAATCAGAAAATTTCTTTATCAAATTAAAAAAGGTGTTGGAGTTTTTAATGTTCCAGCACCTTTTTTGTCTACAGTCTGAGAGCAGGTTTATTACCTGCTCTGTTCCTTGTAACCGAATATTTAAGTCTCGGCCACAGCTTTACGATGATCATGTCTGAAAAAGAAAGATATAGCATAAATTCCGGCCAAACCTACGATGGCATAAATTATTCGACTGACAGTGGTAAATTGTCCACCAAATATTGAGGCAATCAGATCGTATTCAAAGAATCCGATTAGTCCCCAATTCAGAGCACCTATAATTATGAGTACAAGTACTAAGTTTCTCAAAAGAAATCACTCCTTTCTGAATAGATTTTTCCCATATTTACAGTTTTTATGATAGAATTAGCGTAATTAATCAGTTTTTGAAAGTACGGAGGTGCTTTATTTATGATAGAAATTACATTAAGAACAGAACCCAGGGCTGAACCTAAAAAGCTTACAGTAAAGAAGGGGATAACTATTGAATCCTTAGTTAAGGAATACCAAAGAGAGCTACCCTATACCATACTTGCAGCAAAAGTTAATAACAGGGTGACAGAATTAAATAGAACTTTAGATTCTCCATCCGAAGTTGTATTCCTGGATATGAGGGACCCCTCAGGCAATCAGATTTACCAAAGAAGCGTATCATTTCTTTATCTCAAGGCTGTATACGATGTTTTGGGAAATGTAAATGTTGATATAGAAAACTCTCTTAATAAAGGTCTGTTTACAGAGATTAAGACTAAGGAACCGATAACAAAGGCAATAGTAGATCGTATTGAAAAAAGAATGCATGAGCTGGTGGAAGCAGATATTCCCTTTGAGCGAAAAAGGCTGACAAGGGAAGAAGCTTTTGAAGTGCTCTGCGATAAATATTATGAAGAGAAGATGAAGATGCTTGAACAGGCCTATCAAGTGGAGTCGGTACCCGTTTATTCATGCGATGGCTTTATGAACTTTTTCTATGGCTTCATGGTGCCATCCACAAGCTATATTAAACACTTCGAACTGCGTAAGTACCGCAACGGTGTACTGCTTCGCTTCCCCACGCAGACTGAACCTGACCGTATTCCTGAGTACAGGGATGACAAAAAGCTCTACTTCGCTTTTGGTGAGGCCAAAAAATGGGGAGAATTAATGGGAATATCATATGTAGGTGAGCTAAACAGCAAGATTGAACAGGGCGAGTATAGGAAGATCATCATGATATCCGAGGCCTTGCATGAGAAGAAGATAGCGCAGATTGCAGATATGATAAGGAAGCAAAAAAAGAGGATCGTACTGATTGCAGGCCCTTCATCTTCAGGCAAGACCTCTTTTGCTAAGCGCCTAATAATCCAGCTTATGGTTAATGGACAAAGACCCCTTTATTTAGGCACGGACGACTATTTCCTCGAGCGTGAGCAGACCCCTGTACTGCCAAGCGGAGAATACAACTTCGAGGATATAGATGCTTTAGATATTGAACTTTTCAACGACAACATGAATGATCTTC
The DNA here is from genome assembly GCA_012735285.1 of Clostridiales bacterium. Classification (GTDB taxonomy): domain Bacteria; phylum Bacillota; class Clostridia; order Peptostreptococcales; family Anaerovoracaceae; genus JAAYHT01. The sequence goes on from JAAYHT010000257.1 coordinate 1,569, forward strand.
TAGAAGGCAAAGAGGTAGACCTTCCGGTATTTGACTTTATAGAAGGAAGAAAGAGATTTGGGGAAAGGATAACAAGGGTTGAAAAGGGCCAGCCTATTGTAATAGAAGGCATACACGGCCTCAATGAGGCCTTGACACCCAGAATACCTGCCGAGGCTAAGTTTAAGATATATATTAGCCCTTTAACACAATTGAATATAGACAACCACAACAGAATACCCACAACTGATGTCAGGATGTTAAGACGCTTGGTTCGCGACCACAAGTACCGCGGAAGCTCTGCTCAATATACTATTGAACAATGGCCTAAGGTAAGAGCGGGTGAGGACAGGAACATATTCCCCTATAACGGAGAAGCAGATGTACTTTTTAATTCAGCCCTTATTTACGAACTATCGGTAATAAAGAAATATGCTCAACCCCTACTGGAAGCTATCGGTCCGGAGGAAGAAGCCTACTGTGAAGCAGTGAGAATGCTCAGGTTTTTAAGGTTCTTTAAAATAATTGAGGATGATTCAGTTATAGCAAATAACTCAATACTTAGGGAGTTCATAGGTGGTAGCATCTTGGTTTGAAAAATATAAAATGGTTTAATAATTAAATAGTGAGGTATATATAACCTAAGCATAAAGAAATAGGAGGTATTTAGCTAATGAAAGAATTAAAGGGTACTATGACATTAGAGAATCTAATGACTGCGTTTGCAGGGGAATCGCAGGCTAGAAACAAGTATACTTACTATGCTTCTAAAGCCAAGAAAGAAGGATATGAGCAGATAGCTAAAATATTTGAAGAAACCGCAGCAAATGAAAAAGAACACGCTGAGCTTTGGTTCAAACTAGCTTTTGGTATCGGCACAACAGAAGAGAATCTGCTGGATGCGGCTGAAGGCGAAAGATATGAATGGACAGAAATGTACGCTGAAATGGCAAAGGTTGCAAGGGAAGAAGGCTTCGAAGATATTGCAGTTCAGATGGAAGGGGTAGCTGCAGTAGAGAAGCTTCATGAGGAAAGGTATAGGAAACTTGCTGCCAATGTAAAAGAAGGCAAAGTATTTGAAAGGGATGTGGATGTTAATTGGCAATGCTCAAACTGTGGACATGAGCAAATGGGTAAAAAAGCTCCTGAAATTTGTCCAGTTTGTAAACATTCCAAAGCATATTTCCAAATCAAAGCAGAGAACTACTAATATTCTTAGTAATATAAATAGGTTCTTTGTCAAATGTTGGGGTTAAATCCCG
>JAAYHT010000258.1 GCA_012735285.1 Clostridiales bacterium
CCCTCCTGGCGTGCCAAAAATTCCCTGTAATCGAGAATTGCAGGGAATTTATACTATTCATCATTAATAGATTGCAATATTTGCTAAAAGCTTATTTTTGTGATATACTAATTTTATAATCATTATTTTGGAGGACTTTTGTTCCTATCATATAAATGTGAGGAGGAATTGCTATTTATAGTTTAAGTGCTGAACTCAGAGATAAAAATATAAAAGCAAAAAAATTAAGACGAGAAGGTATTGTTCCGGCATCAATTTATGGCCGTCATTTAGAAGAAACAGTTTTGATTCAGATTCCAACACGTGATGTCAATCGCTTTCTTACCAAGGTATCCAAGGGGGATATCCTCAAAATAGAAGTTAAAGATAATGAAGAGTACAACGTTCTATTCAAAGAGATTAGCCATCATCCTGTTACCCGACAAGTAGAACATGTTGAATTTCAACACATTGTTGCTGACGAACCAGTCAACAGCGTTGTAAATGTAATTTTGGCAAATAGGGAAATGAATCAGAACGTAGTACAGCAACATATTGAAGAAATCCCCTACAATGCTCTGCCAAAGGATTTTATAGAAGACATTGTAATAGATGTAAAAGGAATGGAAGCCGGGAATACTATAACTGTTGGGGATTTGGATGCTGCTAAGAACGATAAAATTAGAATTTTAATACCAGAAGATACAGTAGTTCTAACAGTTTCAGAGCCTGTAAGAGTAGTATTAGAAGATGAAGAGGAGACAGAAGCTGAAGCTGAGGCCGGAGCAACAGAAACTACAGAATAATAATCCTAAGATTCATACAATACAAACAAACCACCAATAGGTGGTTTTTGTGTTCTGTTAGGAGGAAAAATGTTACTTGATATAAAAAATATGCTGAATGAAAGTGTAAAAAAATTTGGGGACAATTCAGCTTATTGGGTATATGACAAGGAAAAGAAAATTTGTTCTATAACATATAACGATTATTTTTGTGATGTGGTTGGTCTTGGCACTTCACTTATAGAGTTAGGGTTGAAAGATAAAAGAATAGCTATAGTGGGTGAGAACTCCTATGAGTGGGTAGTAAGTTTTCTTGCTGCAATATGTGGAGTAGGAGTAGCTGTACCGTTAGACAAGCAATTGAGCAAAAATGAACTCAAACAATTTCTCAATAATGCTAGATGTAGCTGCGCTGTATTTTCAACCGAATTAGAAGATGTATTCTGGCAGATTAGAAACGATGGAACTACTGGGCTTGAATTTTTTATTAATATGAATAAGGAAAAGAGCGATAATGATATTTTAGCGCTAAGAGAAATAATTGCCGAAGGTAAAAAGATAGACAATCATGAGTATTTGAATACTAAGATTAATCACGATGAGCTATGTACGATAATATTTACAGCAGGTACTATGGGAGTCCCTAAAGGGGTCAGTTTGTCGCACAAAAATATAGCAACAGAAGTTGAGCTACTATCAAAGTCACTTAATATTTCTAAAGACGATATTTTCTTTTCAAGCCTTCCGTTACATTGTGCAAGTGAATGTATTTGCGGAATCCTATTCCCCCTTAGTAAGGGTGCATCAATTTCGTTTTGTAAAGAGATTAAACACAATTTTGAAATATCAGGAGTTAAAAAATATTACATTACTGAAAGCTCGTCAATAGTTGCTATTGATCATAATGGATTAGGATTTCAGTTGTTACCCGGGATGAGAGCAAAAATATCCAATCCAGATCCTGAAACAGGTATTGGTGAAATCTGTCTAGCCGGAGATAATATTATGATGGGATATTGTGATGATCCCGAAACAACTGCAAAAGTTCTTAAAAATGGCTGGCTTTATACTGGCGATTTAGGCTGGATAGAACAAGATAAATATATTCATATGGTAGGTAGAAAAGACAATGTTATTATCACTAATGGTGGGAATAATGTGTATCCTGAGGAATTAGAAAAATTATTAAATAACATATCATACATAAAAGAGTGCATGGTGTGGGGTGAAAAAACAGAGGAAAAGAATAATGAGGTTGTGGTTGCGGCCATTTTTATAAATGAAGACAATGTAAGAAAAAAACTTGGAAAAGTCAATTCTAAACTAGAGCTTGAACAACTGATTTGGGGCGAAATAACTAAAATCAATGATGGTTTGCCGCTTTTTAAGAGAATTAATAAGATAGTGCTTAGAAATGAAGAGTTTCAAAAGAATTCATCTGGAAAGATTATAAGATGGTATCCTGCTAATAAAAGATAAGAATAAATAAAAGCGGCAAGCAAATATTGCTTCGCCGCTTTTATGAACAAACTATCTACTCATCATATATATCGATAAAACGTTCGAGTATTGCTGCAACTTGACAGCGTTCAGCGTTTCCGCCTGGCATCAGTTTGTTGCCGCTCCCTAGGATCACCCCTTTGCTATTTGCCCAAGAGAGAGCATTTAGTGCCCAATCTGAAATTATACCATAATCTTCGAATACATTCAGATTCGTTCTTGTTGAGACATCATACCCTTTAAATTTGGCATAGTTCATCAGTATGACGGCCATCTCTTCTCGGGTAATAGGATTGTCGGGTTTAAAATTACCGTCTCCATATCCTGAAACGATTTTGTTACTAGAAGCCCAGGTCACTGCATCTGCGTAATATTGATCTGCAGCAACATCATTATATGGATTTGTTGTGTTTACGGTAGGAGAGTTTTCCATTCTGTAGAGAATAGTTACAACCATACCCCTTGTAGTGCTTAGATGTGGGCTAAATAACATAGGCTTGGTGCTAGTTCCCTGCATTAAATTGTTTCTGTAAACATACTGTACTGAATTGTAGAACCAATCTTCTTTTTCTACATCAACAAAGGGGTTCGTCCATTCATCGGGATCATCTTTTGGAGGGAGCGTTGGAGGTGTAGTTGGCTTTGGATCATCTGAGCCGGGTTTTTCACCACCGCCAGGTTTGCTGCCGCCACTGGATTTTTTAATAAATTCAGCAGTAACAATCGCGCTGTCATGCATACCCTCTTTTACAGCAAACGCTTTTATCACACTTGTTGATTTTATAGTAAATGGACCGTTATATACAATGCTATCAATAGTTGGATTAGTTCCGTCTGTTGTATAATAAATTGTTGCACCTTCAGTATCGCAGGTAATTGTAACTGTTTGGCTACTTGAAAAACTACTGCCATTTGGAATAATAACAGGTTTTTTAGTTAACTTTGGTGTTACTTGTGTGTCTGAAGTGGCAGCACTTTCATATAATCTATCTGTTTCCGCGTATTTAACATAACCTGTGTAGCTTGTTTCAGGAATACAGTCTGACTTAGTATTTATTTTTGAATAATTAATACCATCGAAACTGTATAGGCCGTTTTCTACAGGTGGTATGATAGCAGTGAATGTTTCCCCGTCACTGTTTAATTTAAAGGTCATAGTGAAAGGTTCAGGAGCATCTTGAGTTCCGTATATGTAGAAATCACCGTTTGAGAATCCGAACTTCTGAACTGCTTTATTACCCGCATAATCGATCACAACGATCATGTATCTGTCATTTAAAGATGATGTAAAGAAGTCTCCATTATTATTCTGATCTACAAGAACATATTTAGCTTCGAGTTCATCCCACTTATAAAGTTGATATGAAGCTATTCCGCTATCATCGTCTGAAGCATCTATTTCAATGACAGGGACAGTGCTGAAGTATCTAACACTTGTTATTACAGGATCAATCTGGTCATCGAGTATTCCAGCAGCTCCGGCAAATATTGCGGTTGCAAGTATTGGGTAATACTTCTGGTAATGTGTTCTGTAGAACATGTTAGAACCAAAGCTTATGGATTGCACCGGTTTACCTTCAATTCCTCCACCTTTAAGAATCGTGCTGAACATTGTAATGCGATCTTGGAAAACATCTTTGGATCCGTAGGTGCGCTGATAACCTCCAATAAATGCATCTTTATCTCTTGTCTTGAATAGAATCTTAGAATTTTCAGGTATGTTCCCTGTGAAGTAATTGCCCCGTGCATAGATAGTATCGGTATTAGCGTAGTTTGCCGTAAATATGCTGTCATCTACGTTATATTGTCCATAGAGAGCTACGTCGCCAAAGCTTCCAGTGGTTGGCGCTGAGGTTCCAGTTCCAAAGTTTGCATTTGTTAAGGTTCCAGCATTTTGTATCATTATGAGCCCTAGTTTGTTCTGCTTGATCGCGTTCAAAAGATTGCCACTGGCTACAGCGTTATTTAATATAACAACGTTAGCACCCGGTCTGACAGAGGAGCTTGAATTGCCGTTATAGTCAGTTCCGTCTGGGTTCTTCATTGAACCAAATCCTAAATATTCATCAAGGGCCCAGTAAATCGGTCCTCCTGCGGTTGCTGAATTTCTAGTGCTGTTCAAACTAATAATAGGTTCAACAAGCTTAACAGCTTCTTCTGGTAGTTCACTAATGTATTTGCCCTCTATATGACAGCCTTTAAGCCCTAAGCTGGGATTATCAACTAATGCATAGATTTTGTTTAAATTCTTAGTTTCGATTATATAATCGGACATAGTCCCTATTCCTTCAACAGTTTTTCTGAGCATCCAAACGTTTTCCTTGCTGTCAATGTAGGAGGGGCCGCTTGATCTGCCGGAGAGCAGGAGATTTACAAATCGAACTGCGTCAACACTATTACTCTTAAATACTACATATTTGTCCGGCACACCTTTGATATCGGCTTTCTTTTCAATAGAGGTGACAGGAACAGTTTTGCCGTCGAAAAGGCCAGGTGACCATACTTCTACACAATCGAAACCTCTTGTATCAGGGAAGTTGCAGTAGATATCTGCATACATACTTGCAAAGAATGTGGCATCATAACCTTTGCTCATTATCTCGGCGATAAAATTCCTTCTTCCTTGCTTCATATCATAAACATATGTTCCCTCTGGGTATGTTACACCATTGTATGTTACAGGTTCAGTTGTCTTGCTTACTTTCGCACCATATTGCATAGTAAAATCAAGTGTCCTTAAAGCTTCGGCTACGTTAAACTGATTTTCTGGTGTTGCCGGGATCACAAGGTAATCTGGGAAGAAAGGTAGTTTTCCACCTTTACCGTCATCTTTTCTGGATCTTCCAACATATCGTTCTACTCCGTTTACAACTTCAATGAAGTATTTGTCAGCAGCCTCTGAATCAATATTTTTAACTCCACGACGTTTAAACTCAAGTTTGTTCATTATAGAACTTTTACGTAAGCTTTTATATTTATTATCAACCTCATGGCTAGGTTTACCATCGATGCTGCCGTTAAGTACATTGCCTTCGTAGTGGGCAGTTTCGCCATACATAAGTGCATTCAGCATAGCATAGAGAATAGCATTACCTGCATCAAAGGAATCCATGTTGGAATGAGGAAGTTCTATTGTCCAGCCCATGCATCCGAACAGCATAGAAAACATTGGCCCATAAACATTACCGCCGTCGTCCCAGCCGTTTGCCATCGAATCCCAAGGGAGGAGGAATCTGTTGTAACCGGTACTTGCGGTTAGTGCTTTCCCTCCGTAATATGCTAGCTGTATCATATTATTAAGGGTTAAATCTGGTTCGTAGTTTTGGCAATGGGGAGCCGTGCATGGTTCTATTAACATTTGGGATACATAGCCGTGCCATTCAAGCATGATTAAAGGATCCCATTTTGCAATATCCTTTGTAAGAGCAATAGAACCTGGCTGAGTTGCAAAAACTGCGTCACGGTTAAGGTCGATTCCGTATCTATTAGTTCTGCGCATAGCTGCTTTTCCGTCGGGATTGTTGCACAGCGTATTCACCATAATAAATTTGTCAAGCACCTCGGCAGTATTGAGTGTCACTTCAGTTCTAGACGTGTCACTAAAGAACTCGTCTGGATATACATAGTGATTAAAAGCTGTATAACCTGTATTGGTGTTTCCGGAAGGACGGTAGTTCCAGGATATTTGATCTTCCTGGAATGTCTTATAGTTTATAATTTTTCCTTCTTTACCACCTTCAATCAGTTTATGGATAAAATCAATCATACTGTCTGTTCCCGATATCTCATCAGAGTGTACGTTGTTTTGGTAGATTGCGGTAACTAAATCAATATCTTCAGCTTCTGCATTCTCATACATTTCCATAAGAGCTTGCGGATTGTCGTTCATCTGATCTTTAATACCGCCGGGTTTTAAGTAATCATATACAGTCTTTTCATCTTTAGCTACAACAACATTCCATATTGCATTGAACCTTGAATAATTGTTGTAATCTTTATTGGCTTCGTTATAGTTATCGGTAAGGTCGTAGCCAAGTATGTTTACTTCCACATATACTCCGTCGCCTTTTTCAAACTTCCCTTTAGAGTTTTTGATTACATGACCTGCTGCTATTTTCCCGATAGGCATTTCATCGAGATCAACTCTTTTGCCGTTAATTGCTTCAATAAGATCTTGACAGAATTCATTTATCTCTATCCAAGAGTGGTACTGGTCGTAGGGTCCGATGTGTAAATTGACTGTGGCAAGTGTCTGATTCTCTGCAACTGCTTCGAGGGCATAAGTGCCAGGGCCTTTATATGTAGGGCCAAATTGGAAGAATGAGCGATTATCTGCAGTTTGTCCGCTGCCAAAATCTCTTTGGTTTCCTCCATAGTAACCATCATAGGGTCTGTTATTAGCAGCGGATGCATTACTGCTTGAATAAGGTGAGTTGACTCTGATACTTGCTGTAATTTTGTAGTAATCATCTATTTTAACTATATCTTTATTTAAAAGAATCATAATGGGAGTAGAACCTCGTAAGTTGATACCGTTCCCCCAACTATGAAGTGGAAAACCTCCATATTTAAAATCAACGCTATCAAGAAATTCTTGAGGATCTGTAATCCCTTCTGCAGGTACAATAAACTCTACATTAAAAATACGTGGATCTTTAAGATTTATATCTCTTCTGGTTGTATAGTATTTGTCTGGATCTTCACCGTTTTCGGCAACCCCTTTATAGACTTCAGGTCTGTATAGTATTTGGACCTCACCGCCATTAAGTACTTCGACTGACTTAATGATTAATGGGTTGTTATCTAAAGTTACGAAAAACTGTGCCGATTCCGTTTGAGATGTTTGGTCTTCATCATCAGGGATAACATTTATGTCCTCCAGTTCCTCATCAGGCGCAGCATCGTCTTCCTCAACTAATTCAAATTCATTTTCATAAAGGTTTTCTAAATGATCGGGAGAGTCATCTAAAGCATATGAATTTATACCTAATGAAAAAACTAAGCTAAGCACTATTAGCAAGCTAAATATTTTTTTCATTTTTTTAGGTAGCATAATGTAACCTCCTAATATTATTCTCGCTTTTATTCTGGAGTTGCGGTTCTCCGTTTTCAGCCACTTTTTTTATTCAGGGCGGGTGCGTTTAAAGATATCACAACCTTTCTTTATTAGTAATAGATAAAATAGGCCAGTCCTAGTTTTTGAGAAGTAATACCGATAAAGCTTAATTTAATACCCTGATTATTGTTAGATAGGCATGTTTAGGTTTAGATCTAAAGAGGATGCTATAGAACAGTAAATGTGATTATAGTGTATAGAACCCCTATTTTATTCACTATTTAAATTAACAGATAATGAAGAAAAAACTTGTCTAAAAAAGATAGTAAATTGCACTTTTGTATCTCTTTTTTTATTTAATTTTCAATATAAATCTACAGCAATATTATGATTATCTAAAATATGATGTAGATTATATGTATAAAGAATGATTTGATGATATTTTTTAGTGGTATAAAATAATAATAACCGGGAATTTATTGTATTTATTTCGTAGCGGAGGTTTATCATGTCTAAGAAACTCATTGTAATTGGAGGAGTGGCTGCAGGAATGAGCGCCGCTTCTAAAGCCAGAAGAACTGACCCTAATCTCGAAATCACAGTATATACAGATGGCGAATATATATCATATGCAGGGTGCGGCCTACCATACTTTATTGGTGGAAGGATAGCTTCAAAAGAAGACCTTATAGCAAGAAGTATAGCTGACTTTAAGAAACAAAATATTGATGTACATACTTTTTCTAAAGTCGAATCTATAGATTCTGATAATAAGAAGGTATTTATAAGGGATTTAAAAGAAAACAAGCTATATGAAGATAACTATGATAAGTTGATTATTGGGACAGGGGCGAGACCTTTTGTTCCGAATTTAGATGGGATGCACCTAAATGGAATTTTTACTCTTCGCACAATCAATGATGGCCTCAATATAATTGAATTTTTAAAGAAAGAGCGTCCTAAAAATATTTCTATAATAGGCGGCGGATACATTGGCCTAGAAATGGCAGAGAATTTTGTTGAGAATGGATGCAAGGTTACTGTAATTGAGAGGGCGCCTCATATCATACCTAATATGGATGCGGATATGGCGGAAATCCTGACTAAATACCTACTAGAAAAGGGAGTGGATATTCGCACTAGAGAAACTGTAAAGGACTTTTCGGGTAATTCTTCTGTTAAAAGCGTAGTTACAGATCAGGGTGAAATACCAACAGATTTTGTTTTACTTTCAATTGGAGTTGTGCCTAATACTGAGATTGTCGAAGGAACTGGGATCAAATTAGGGCATAGAAATGCAATTTTAGTAGATCACAAGATGAATACTAATGTTGATGGAATATTGGCTGCAGGTGATTGTGCTACCGTTTATCATTTAATTTACGAAAAAGATGTATACATCCCACTTGGAACTACTGCTAATAAACAGGGAAGGGTGGCTGGAGAAAATGCTGCTGGTGGCAACGCGGAATTTAAGGGTGTAATTGGAACTGGGATAGCCAGGGTAATGGAGATGGAGGTTTCTAGAACTGGCTTGAGTGAAAGGGAATGCCAAGATCTTGGTATACACTATGAAAGCAGGAAGATTACTTCTTTGACAGCAGCCCATTATTGCCCGACATCTAAAAGCATTCATTTAAAACTGATAGCTGAGCGGGATAGCGGACGTATGCTTGGAGCTCAAATCGTAGGGTATGCAGGAGCGGCTTTAAGAATTGATATGCTTGCTACAGCAATTACTGTGAATTCAACAGTCAGTCAACTTATTGATATGGATTTGGCTTATTCACCTCCTTTCAGCCCTGTATGGGATCCTGTATTAATAGCCTTGAATCAGTTCTGATATATAACAGTTAAAGGATATGTCATGAAAAGTCCATAACAATTATGGACTTCAGACTGTCGACAAAGTCCGCTTTTTCAAGCGGATTTTTGTTATGTAGAAGCTTGTAAACCAGATAAAAAATTGGTACAATAAGTCATAGAAATATTGAAATTC
>JAAYHT010000259.1 GCA_012735285.1 Clostridiales bacterium
AATTGATACAATAATAGCTAAAGCTCTTCCCGCCCTATTAAAATGGCAGAATCAAGACGGAAGCTTCTACGCTAGTTGGACGGGAGAAGGCTTCTTTGACAGCTTTACAAGCAAACAAGTTATGATAGCTCTATACTGTATTGCTTCTGAGTCTAATATCTTTAATATGATCGATCTAAACGAAGATAAATTGGTCAGTGTTTATGTACGTGTTGAATCAGACAAGCACCTTCCTATAGATGAAAGAATCACAGTAGCTAAGGATAAGAATACGGTTGCTGACGCTATAGAATTGGCAAAGCAAAAGCCAGGCTATACAGATGAATTTAATTACGAGGACTATAATTTTATACTCAATGGTAGTCTATCTTCTTCTAGTAGCGTAATTGATTTGGATTCAAATGAAATATTAATGTTAGATATTGATGTTACAACACGTTCTGCTTTTGAAACTAACTACCTTTCAGGGGAAATGAACACTCCGCAAACAATAAAACTTATAAATCCAGAAACTTATGAGCCTCTTTCTGGAGTTGCAGTTACTATAGATGGCAGTTATGTCGGGTATCAAGACTTTCCACCCTACGATCCTCTAGAAACAGATATTAATGGAATGTTCACAATACCTGCGGATAAATTTTTAGAAGCGGGAGAATATATTGTATCTACTTCATCGGCAGGAATCTCAAGAGATATTTGCGTGATCAGTATAAATCCAGGTAGTAGTGACTCTAAAACAGTAAGTGTAAGAGTAGAAGGAATAAATGAAAACATTGTTTATGAAAAAGATATAACAGTTACAAGCTCAGGTGATAAAATCTTGACGGCACAAGATGCTCTGGAAAAAGCTTTAGATGAGAATAATGTTGATTATAGTATTTATGATTCAGGCTATATCTTTTCAATAGACAGTATTGAAGAGGATTTCGTAAATACAGGTTATTTTTGGAACTTCTATATTAATGAAGGATCCGCACCTGTAGGCATAGGAAGCTATGTTATTGAAGATGGTGACGAAATCCTCATCTTTTATGGTAAGTATGGCGTAACTCTATTCCCTAAAATGGAGGTTAATTATAACGAAAATTCAAAACTTTTAGAAGTTACAGTAAAGGATAAAGCATCAGGCGATCCCATTGAAGGAGTTGCCGTCAGTCTCAATAATAGTGTAACGGAAGTGACTGATGAAAATGGTACTGTAACCTTCTCAGGGATAGGTGCAGGTTCCTATAGTTTACAAGTGGAAAAATATGAAGATGGTTTGCCTTTAATTGTGCGCCTAGCTCCTGATTATGTAATAAATATCTACGAGGAAACAGTTGTAGATAATGAAAATGAGACTATAGATTTAAGCAGTGTACCCTCTACTACACCTCAATCCATAACAGTAGCTGAAGATGTTTTAAATCCCAGCCTTAAAGTATCTTCTAATGAGTTGCCTGAAATTATAGTTAATAGTAATAATGCAAATGGTGTTAAGCTTTTGATTCCTGCCGGAACGACAGTTTCAGGCACCGATTGGGACAATGTAATTGAACTTCCGAAAACTGAATCGGTTTCACTGCCTGATAAAAACGTTTCAAAAGCCATTCGTGTAGGTTCTAGCAACAGCTTGAATTTCAGCAAAGCTGTAAGGTTGCTATTTCCGGGGGATGCAAATAGAAAAGTAGGCTATATTGATCAAAACAATGAGTTTAACGAAATAACAGAAACATTGCCTATAGATAGCGGGGATGTATTAAAGGGATCAGAAGGTAAGCTTGCTGTAGGAGATGACCTTGTAGTATGGACAAAGCATATGACCACCTTTGTCACATACGCTGATGGTTCAACGGGTTCCGGTGGCAGTGGAAGTCAGAAGGATACAGCAACGGTTAAAGTAATAGGCTATAAGGGAAGGGTAATATTAGATACGACAAGTATGGAGATAAACAATGATACTGCCTATAGCATATTAATCAGGACAGGACTAGATGTTGAGGAAAGCGGTGGTTATGTTTCATCGATAGAAGGGTTGGCCGAGAAGGATTACGGGCCTTATAGCGGATGGAAATATAGTGTAAATGGCTATTATCCGTCTATAAGTGCAAAGAGTTATAGGCTTAAGGATGGAGACAGGGTAGTTTGGAAATATGTTATAGATGTGGATGAGGACGAAAAAGATCTTGAAGTGGAGCTTAAGGAGCTAGAAGAAGGGTCTAATATAGATGTGGCTTTGAAGCGTTTTAAAGATGTAAAAGAGAAGGATTGGTTCTGTGAATCTGTAGGTTATCTAACTAAGCTGGGTATTATAACCGGTATGACTGAAGATACTTTCGCCCCATATAATCAAATAACAAGGGCAGAGCTAGCTATGATACTTGCCAAATCTTCAGGTGCTAATCTAAAAGAGTATTCTAATTTAGAGTCTTCGTTTAAAGATGTGAAGCCTAGTGACTGGTTTAATGAAGCGGTTATTTGGGCAGAAGAGTTTGGAATAGTTAAAGGTTATAAACTATCTGATGGCAGCTTTGTATTCAGGCCTAATAACAATATTACTAGGCAGGAGATGGCTGTCATGATATACAACTTTATTAACCTAAAAGACTTAGAAATAGAGGATAAAAACTCTGCGATAGGCTTTAAAGATGAGAATGAAATTGCAGATTATGCGAAACAAGCAGTGTCTATGATGCAAAGAAAGGGCATAATCAACGGCGTTAAGAATCAAGATGGAAGTTATAGCTTTTTACCTGTAAACAATGCAACTAGGGCAGAAGCAGCCGTAATGATTAAGCCTGTTATAGAACAAATAGAAAAATTGCAAGAAAATGAGAAATAGAACCCAGCAGTATAAATATATGGAACAGCTCGTGAAATCCCCAGGACTTTGAAATATTTGGCCGTTTTAGGACGTATATTATGGCTCCTGTAGAGTAAAATATTCCGCCAACAAAAATGAGGGCCATGCAATTAGAAGGTACTGCATGAAATGATTTATAGTCGTATACCACAGCCCAACCAAGCAGCAGGTAAAAGGCGGTCGAGAGCAAGCGGGGTGCATTGAGCCATAGAAGCTTTACAATTATGCCTATGATAGCCACAGCCCACATAATTGATGTGAATATATAGCCGTAGGGCTTGTCCAAATATATTAAAGTTATAGGGGTATAAGTACCTGCAATGAGCACATAGATCATGGCATGGTCTAATTTACGCAGGCGTGCTATGCGCTCCTTGGTAGTGTTGACATAATGGTAGATGGTGCTGGCGCTGTAAAGAGCAACTAGTGATAGGCCGAAGATTACAGCCCCTATAAGCGGTATAGGAGAAAAATCAGTTATTACTGTGCAATAGATGATCATTGCCAAGGATCCTATTGCTGAAAGAATAGCACCAATTGCATGCGTATAGCTGCTTATGGGGTCTCTGGCCTTCTTAAAGTATCTATACATACTCTTCCTCCTAAGGATGTAGTAATTAAAACTATATTGCATGATATATAATACCATATAATAAAGATTAAGCAAACTGAATTGTAATATTAAATAAGACTAAGTATAATTTATACGTTTGGAGGGAGAGAAAAATGTCAAATAAAGGCTACGAACAAATAATTAATGCTGTTATCAACGATAGCGACATATATTTATCTGATATACCAGAAATCGATCTCTATATGGATCAGATTATTTCACTTATTGAAGATAAGTATAAGGATCATAAGAAGTCACCGAAGGATAAGCTCTTGACGAAGACAATGATTAATAACTACAGCAAAGAGGGCATTATAAAACCCATCAAAGGGAAAAAGTACTCAAGGGCTCATATTATACAGATGCTCATGATTTACTCTATGAAAAATACCTTAACTATTAAAGAGATAAAAGAAGTATTTATCAGTGGGAACTTTGATAAAGACACCTTGATTAAATGCTATGAAGACTTTATTGAAGATAAATCAAAGATAAGGCAAATGACGAAAGAAATGGTGACTTCTTTTATGGAAGATAAGAATCTAACCCTTGAAGAGGATAGTGATAAATTAGTCGCTCTTCTTGGAATCACAGCAATGTCTTCATATATGAAGAACATTGCACAAAGAATAATTGATGAATATTTCATGGAAGGTAAATAAGTTGAAGGACACATTTGCTACTTATCATCCAATTATCAACTTCATATATTTCTGTGCTGTGATAGTACTCAGCATGTTGTTTTTGCATCCGATCTTTTTGGCAATAACAATTGCTGGTTCACTTACATATTCAATTAGCTTAAACGGCAGAAAGGGTCTAAGACAGATAGCTATCTACCTTGTACCCATGATGATTCTTGCTGCTTTAATCAATCCTCTTTTTAATCACAGAGGTGTAACAATAATAGGTTACTTTAACAATAATCCGATCACGCTTGAATCAATTTACTATGGAATTGCTGTAGGGATTATGTTTGGCTCAGTAATTCTCTGGTTTTCATGCTTTTATTCTGTTTTTACCACGGACAAGCTTACCTATTTGTTTGGAAGGGTAGCTCCTTCCCTGTCTTTAATACTATCCATGGTACTTAGATTTGTACCAAGGTTTAAAACACAGCTGAGGATAATTACAAATGGCCAGAAGTGTCTTGGACGTAATGTAACAGATGGAACTGTTGGCCAGAGAGTGAAGAACGGTATTAAAATATTATCGATAATGATAAGTTGGGCTTTGGAAAACTCAATTGAAACTGCCGATTCAATGAAATCAAGGGGATACGGATTACCAGGAAGGACAAGCTTTTCAATCTACCGTTTTGATGCTAGAGACAAAATAGCATTATTAGTACTGATTATACTGATAGTTTTGATATCATACGGAGCCTTGATGGACTGGTACCAGATTCAGTATTTCCCTTCTATTAAAGTAAAATATGATAAACCAGCTATATTTGCAATATATTTTGCGCTGTGCTTTGCACCTACATTTCTTAATATTTGGGAGGCTATTAAGTGGAAACGTTTAAAATCGAAGATTTAAGCTTTTATTACCCATTAAAAGAACAGGCTGCTTTATCCAAGGTAAACCTCACAGTAGGCTATGGTGAGTTTATTGTAATCTGCGGGCAGACAGGGTGCGGAAAGAGTACCCTTTTGAGAAATCTCAAGACAGTGTTGGCACCCCATGGCAAGAGGGAGGGCCAGGTATATTTCTATGGGAGAGCTTTGGAAACCGTTGAATTTAGAGAGCAGGCTAAGAGAATAGGATTTGTTTTGCAAAATCCCGACAACCAAATTGTTACAGATAAGGTGTGGCATGAGCTTGCCTTTGGGCTTGAAAACCTAGGCTATGATACAAAGACCATCAGATTAAGGGTTGCTGAAATGGCCAGCTTCTTTGGCATACAAGAATGGTTTATGAAGAATGTTTCGGAACTATCAGGAGGCCAAAAACAGCTACTTAATTTAGCTTCAGTAATGGCTATGCAGCCTGATGTTTTAATATTAGATGAACCCACTTCTCAGCTTGATCCAATAGCTGCAGTGGATTTCCTTGAGACTGTACAAAAGATCAATCGAGAGATAGGGACTACAGTGATTATTTCAGAGCACCGCCTAGAAGATGTGATTACGATGGCAGATAGGGTTATAGTATTGGATAAGGGAAGGTTAATTGTAGATGACACTCCAAGAAATGTAGGTAAAATTTTATCTGAAATCAATCATCCAATGCTTGCTGCTATGCCAACTTCAATGCAGGTTTTTAGTGAGCTATCTAATGAGGGTTGCTATCCTATCACCGTAAGGGAAGGAAGGAATTGGTTAACAGAGCTATTTAAAGATAAAATTTTAAAAAGAGTGAAAGTTGATAATGGTTTAGAGGAAAGTAACAGTGGCAAGCCTGTTATAAAATTAAAAGATGTCTGGTTCCGCTATAACAGAGAAGGAAATGATGTCATCAAAGGACTGTCAATGGAGGTTTTACAGGGTCAAATATTCAGCATAGTAGGGGGAAACGCTACAGGTAAGAGTACTGCGTTACAAATAATAGGGGGAATTTTAAAACCCTACCGTGGAAAGGTCGAAATAGGGGGTAAAAAAATCACTAAACATGTCGATAAGGATATATTTAATAGAAAAATAGGCATATTACCTCAGAATCCAGAGGCACTTTTTGTAGAAAAAACTGTAAAAGATGATCTTAAAGAAGTACTAGATCACAAATCCTTAACGGAGAGGGAAGAACGTTTAAATGAGATTTGTGAGCTGGTCGAGATATCTGATCTTTTGGATTCCCATCCCTTTGACCTCTCAGGAGGAGAGCAGCAGAGGGTTGCCATTGCAAAGGTATTGCTACTAGAGCCTGAAATACTCCTCTTAGATGAACCTACAAAGGGGATGGACAGCTTTTTTAAACAGAAGTTGGCTAAGATTTTAGAAAATCTTAAAAAGGAAGGAACAACTATTGTTTTAGTTTCCCATGATATAGAGTTTTGTGCTAAATACAGTGATGTTTGTGCAATGTTTTTCAACGGATCGGTAGTAACAGTTAATACTCCAAACAAATTTTTTTCCGGAAACAGTTTTTACACAACTGCAGCAAATAGGATGTCAAGACACATATTTGAAAATGCAGTTACAACTAGGGATGTGATATGGTTATGTCAAGAGAATTTAGCATGAATAAGAGAATGATTTTATCGGCCTTGCTCATATTTATTGCTGTGCCAGCCACTATATTAACCGGAGTCCTATTTCTAGATGACAGAAAGTATTATTTTATAAGCCTGATGGTCATTATATATGCTATGATTCCATTTTTCTTGAGGTTTGAGGGCCGAAGACCCCAGGCAAGAGAGATAATCCTAATAGCAGTAATGACAGCAATTGCAGTGGCAGGGCGGGCTGCATTCTTTATGGTTCCACAGTTTAAACCTGTGATAGCGATTATAATAATAACAGGGGTATGCTTTGGCAGGGAGGCTGGATTCTTAGTAGGAGCCTTAACAGCTTTAATATCTAATTTTTATTTCGGTATGGGGCCATATACTCCATGGCAGATGTTTTGTTTAGGAATAATTGGTTTTTTAGCAGGTATTTTGACGCAGAAAGGGCTATTAAAAAAGAATAGACTGCATCTTTGTGTATATGGTGCGCTGTCTACTCTGTTTATTTTTGGCTTAATTATGGATTTCAGTTCAATTTTAATGTGGACATCAAGCATTACATGGGAATTGATAGTTGCAACCTATATCGCAGGTTCTATGTTTAATGTAATGCATGCCTTTGCAACCGTATTTTTTATATTCATCTTTTCAAAGCCTATGATAGAAAAGCTTGAGCGTGTTAAGGTAAAATATGGTGTAATGGAGTAACCCTTATACATAAACTCTTGGGACGCGTTTTCCGATCCTGGTCACTATTTCATAATTAATTGTACCGGTCTTTTCTGCAATTTCATCGGCTAAAATTGTTTTATCTCCTTGGGATCCAATCAGGACCACTTCATCATATTTCCTAACCCCTGGAATGTCAGTAACATCGATCATACACTGATCCATACAGATGTTTCCGACCACAGGAGCATATTGCCCCTTTACTATAACCCTTCCTTTTCCTGAAAGAAAACGAGGATAACCGTCCGCGTAACCTATAGGCAGCGTTGCTATCAAGCTTTCACGTTCTGTAACAAATTTTCTGCCATAGCTTATAGGAAAGCCCTTGGGTACACGCTTTAAAAATACTATATTTGCCTTTAATGTCATAGCAGGTATCAGGTTAATCTTGCTTTTATCAACCTGATCTGAAGGATAGCAGCCATAAAGGATAATCCCTGGTCTTACTGCGTCGAAATATGCCTCAGGAAGATCAATTATTGCAGCACTGTTTGCCAAAGTTTTAAAGGGAATAGGGATGCCGGCATCCTCCAAATCCTTATAGAACTGATTAAAAATTTCTATTTGTTGATATGAATAGGTTTTATCTTTTTCATCTGCGGTAGCAAAGTGGGAGAATATGCCTTTGATTTTGATGTTAGGCAATTGCTTTATGCCTGTAATCTCTGTAATACTGTCCTTATTTGGCATAAAACCAATTCTTCCCATTCCAGTTTCTACAGCAAGCAGGATTTCAACAGTTTTTTTGGCTTCTACAGCTAATTTAGAGAGAACACGAGTCTCCATGTAGGATGCCAATACAGGTGTAATATCGTAATCTAAAAGTACATGATGATACACTGATGGAGTGAGCCCTAGCATAATTATTGGGCATTTGAATCCCGCCTTCCTTAAATCTATAGCTTCACTCAGTGTTGCAACCGCCAGCGTCGAGACTCCGTTATCTAGAAGTACTTTGGAAACTTCGATGGCACCGTGTCCATACCCATCTGCCTTTACTACTCCTATGATTTCAGTTTCTCCGACTATTCTCCTAATTTCATTGATGTTATGTTCTATAGCTTTTAGATTGATTTCTGCCCAAACAGGTCTAAGAGTCTCCTTTAGCATCGACATTTTTCCTTTCAGTAGTGGTTTTCAGACTATTAGCAATATTATAAACAATTAGAGGTAATAATACAATAAATTAAAAATGCAGGCCTAGCCTGTTTTGTACCCCTTTTGAATGAATTTAGGCCTGCCTGCATTTATCTATAGGAATAACTTGTACAACGTAGGAAGGGAGGAGAGCCTCCCTTCGCCTATGTCAACCATGAAGGTTAAGGTATGCCATAGCACACGCACCTTCATGGACTACAGTGAACCCTCTGTCCTCTGCATATTTTACGACATTATCATCATAGGTTCCTGGTTGTAACCAAATATTTGGGGTAACTTGTGGGTCCAGTTTTTCTAAGTATTTTAAAGTTACGTGAGGAGGCACTACAAAATCTATACAATCAGGAACCTTTGGTAGCTCTTGTATCGAAGGATAGCATTTGCATCCATCATCCATTTTATCGTAACTGGGGTTGACGGCATAGGTCTCATAGCCATTAGATTTTAAGGTATGATATATTCTATTAGAAACTTTCTCAGGGTTATTGCTGGCTCCGACAACTGCCCAGACTTTTTTGTTCATCATGTGTTTCATTTTTTCTTCGTTGTTCATGATTACCTCCGCTGCTAAGAATAAGTTCTGTAACTTAATTATTCCCATTTTTTCTAAGCTGAAACAGTTAACCATAAATTTATTGACTAAGATTTTTGATTATGATATAAGAAAGATACTGACTGAAGTCAGGGTGGTAATACCATGAAGGTATTAGCTTTCTTCAGAATGAGGAAAGCTATCTTCTAATGGTATTTTTTTATTGGAGGTATTTTTATGAAGTCATCAAAACAACTCGTATTATCAGCTTTGTTTCTAGCTTTAGGCCTACTACTACCATTTTTGACTGGACAGATTCCAAGTTTAGGAAACAAGCTACTTCCTATGCATATCCCTATACTACTATGTGGCTTTATCTGCGGCAAAAGATACGGTTTGATAGTAGGGTTCATTACGCCTCTTTTAAGAAGCTTTTTACTCACAACACCCCCACCTTTTATAGCGGTTACCATGGCCTTTGAGTTGGCTACTTACGGTTTTGTAGCAGGACTTATATATAATCTCTTACCCAAGAACAAAATATACATATATGTATCATTAATTATTTCTATGCTAGTGGGAAGGATAGTATGGGGTATTGCCAGCGCCATTGTATTTGGTAGTATTGGTATGGAATTTAACTGGGAGTTATTTGTAGCAGGAGGATTTATTAATGCAATACCTGGTATAATAATTCAAATAATACTAATACCTATACTAGTTATGGCGATTAATAGAGAAAGAATGGTTAAGAATGCATGAAGTATTTGAGAGGATTGACTCTTTGATTCAATCAAAGGATTTAGTAATGGTTGCCATCGATGGCAACTCGGGTGCAGGGAAGTCTAACCTTGCATCTATAATCGAGAAAGAGTATGAATGCAATGTCTTTCATATGGATGATTACTTTCTTAGACCTGAGCAAAGAACTATATATAGGCTAAGAGAAGTAGGCGGAAACATAGATTATGAGAGGTTTAAGCAAGAAGTAATAGATGGGATTTTAAGCAGGAAGAGGTTTAGTTATAGTAAATATGACTGTAAAACAAAGACCCTGGACGTATCTATAGCTGTAGAACCTAAGAAGTTGAATATAATTGAAGGGGTCTACAGCTTGCATCCTACTCTTTCTGAGTTTTACGATCTAAAGATATTTCTAACCATCGATAAAAAGGAACAGATTAGACGCTTATCTAATAGAGAGGATCCATCAAAACTAAAGAGATTTATAGAAGAATGGATACCTTTAGAAGACGAATATTTTAAAGAGTTAGAGATAAAGAAAAAATGTGATCTAGTTCTCGATGGAACATTGCATCCACAACCATCGTCAAACAAGTAAAGGATGGTGAGGTGCGATGAAAAAAACGATTGTATAATATTATGTTTAATTCTAATAATCTCAACTCTTACAGCCTGTGATGATGTAGGGGAAGTATCCTATAAGGCAGAACTTGTAAATCAAAGGGTTTTAGATGGCAATAGTCAGTTTGCTATTGATATCTTTAAGACATTAAGTAAAGAAGACCAGGGTAAAAATATTTTTATCTCTCCTTTTAGTATTTCCGCTGCCTTGACAATGACCTATAACGGAGCTGAGACAACTACGAAAGAAGTTATGGAAAGTGTTCTTGGATATAGCGGCATTGATAGAGACCTAGTAAATGAAAGCTATAAGCACCTGCTTGAGTACCTTAAAAATGCTGATAGCAAGATAGAGCTTGATATAGCTAATTCAATTTGGGCAAAGGAAGGAAAAGAGATCAAGGAGGAATTCCTGGAGAAAAATAGGGATAGTTTTAGTGCACAGATAGAGAGTTTAGACTTTAGTAGGGATGAGGCTGTAGAAATAATTAATAATTGGATATCAGAAGCCACTAAGGGCAAGATAGATGAAATGCTAGAGCCTCCAATTCCTCCTGAGGTCATCATGTATCTAATAAATGCAATATATTTCAAAGGAGAATGGAGCGAAGAGTTTGATCCCAAGGATACAAAGGATGAGCCCTTTACAACCTACGATAGTAAAGAACAGATCGTAAGCATGATGAGTAGAAAGGGTAAAATCGAATACGCCCAGGGCGAGGGTTATAAAGCTGTGAGGCTCCCCTACGGCAAGGGTAAAGTATCGATGTATTGTGTGCTGCCCGATGAAGACATAACCATTGATGAATTTATTGATAATATGACCATAGAAAGATGGTATGAAATTCGAGATAAGATGAATGAAGTAGATGAGCTTGAGCTCAAAATTCCTAAATTTAAACTAGAGTATGGAATAAAGAATCTAAATGACAGCCTTATAGCCCTTGGCATGGAGGAAGCCTTTACAGATAGGGCTGACTTTTCCGGCATAATGGATAATGTATGCATAAGCAGAGTTCTCCATAAAGCTGTTATAGAAGTTAACGAAGAAGGAAGTGAAGCAGCAGCCGCAACTGTGGTTGAAATTAGAGAAACGGCAGCTATGGAGCCTATAAGCTTTATAGCCGATAGACCCTTCCTATTCTTCATCTCAGATGATCAGTCCGGAACAATTTTATTCATGGGTAAACTACTTGAAGTAGAATAATCTTTTAGAAGCATTTGCACACCATACTACCAAGATCACTCGATAACTATCGGGTGATCTTATTCTTAATATTAGGGATATTTTTCTAAGGTGTTGTGTTTATTATATAATAGGGGGTATAGTATATTATCTTAATAACCCGCAGTATTAGAATAAAATATTATTGATATATGCCCATAATCTTGTATAATAGTACTTGATAATGGGCGTATGCTGATAAGAAGGAGAAAGATATGGCTAGACCTAGGAAGTTTAGAAGAGTATGCTGCTTGCCCGAGAGGGATCTATTCGGACCTCTTACTGGTCCAAGAAGTGAACGCGATATTATCAATATGACTGTCGAGGAGTACGAAGTCATTAGGCTAATCGATATGGAAGGCTTGATGCAGGAAGAATGTGCACAGCGAATGAATGTTGCGAGAACAACAGTGCAAAGAATATATGCAGAAGCAAGGAAGAAGATTGCTGAATCATTAGTTCTAGGTAAGATTCTTAAAA
Organism: Clostridiales bacterium; assembly: GCA_012735285.1. Lineage (GTDB taxonomy): Bacteria > Bacillota > Clostridia > Peptostreptococcales > Anaerovoracaceae > JAAYHT01. The sequence continues at coordinate 12,114 of JAAYHT010000259.1, forward strand.
TCGAAGGTGGAAATTACGAGTTATGTGTAGACAGCGAGCAGAAAGTAGGATGTCTCAGGTGGCGTAGACATAGGCATCGCCATGGAAATCAATTATAGTGAGGGGTTTTATTAATGGGAATTCAAGAGTCTGGGGAAAATTATCTTGAAACCATACTTATACTTCAAAAGAGGATAGGTCAGGTACGTTCTATCGATATAGTCAACGAAACGGGGCTCTCTAAACCGAGCGTTAGCTCTGCCATGAAAAAATTGCGAGAGCGAGGCTATATAAAAATGGATAGAAAGGGACTTATTACATTTACCGATAAGGGCAAAAAAACTGCAGAAGAGATTTATGAGAAACATAAGTTGCTGACCAAATATTTGAAAGCCTTGGGAGTAAGCGAGGATGTAGCAAGGGAAGATGCATGTAAAATAGAGCATTATATAAGCGATGAAAGTTTTGATAGAATAAGAGAAGACTATAAAAGAATTGAAAAAACACAATAAAAATAAATAGAGCTGTCGTCACGACAGTTCTATTTATTAGTATATGTAGGAAGAGGACTATTTCTATTGAGTAGATAAAAGAGCTATTCTTATCTAAGGTCGATCAACTTTCTAAGCATTTTCTCTTTCTTTAACACTTCAATATTATTTTTCGTATCATATTTTAATGCCTTTGTGGGACAAGCCCTTACACAGGCTGGTATAAGATCGTGTTCTACCCGTGTGATGCAACCATCACATTTTTTTATTTTTCCATCGGTACCAAACTTAGGAGCACCATAGGGGCAGTTCATTAAGCAGCTGTGACATCCTATGCAGAGGGAAGCTTCCACTACTGTCATATTAGTTTCAGAATCCTTTTGCAAGGTTCCTGTGGGGCATCCTATTACACATGGAGCATCTTCGCAATGCAAGCATGCAAGGGATATATATCCTAGTTTCCCGTCTGGGGAATAAATTGGACGAATCACAGAAACCTCCCTGAATGCCCTTTCGTTATCTATATCTATATCGTTTTGATCCATGCAAGCCACTACACAGGCATAGCAGCCAACACAACGTTCGAGATCAATATCAAAAATTTTCTTATCCTTACTCATATTATCTTCCTACCTTTTCAATATTTCCTAGAAATGCTTTAAAGCCTGGGAAACCCGATATGGGATCGGTGTAATAGGGATCTATTATGGTGTTTACATCCGCCTCTTTATAACCATGGATTATAGATACTACGCCTTTTAATACCATGTCGCTGATGTTTGCTTTAACCTGGATTGAACCATATGGGGTGACGATACTAATCTTGTCATCCTGTTCAATGCCAAGGGCCTGGGCATCTTCCCTACTAATATCCGCCATAGGTTCGGGGCGCAAGCTCTTAGTCCATGGGAGCCTGAAGGTGCGAGTATGGATAAACATAGGAAGGCGTGATCCTGTATTTATGATAAAAGGATACTTTCTTGCCAATTCTGGGTCAGCAGATGGGCTGCTCCTTGGAGGCTTATATGTAGGTAAAGGATCATACCCATGACTTTCTTTGTATTTTCTCAACAGTTCTGATGTGCATTCAACCTTGCCGGTTGGCGTTTTAAATCCTTCTTTTTCATATTTTTTATAAACCACAGGATCTAGAGGCGCCATCATTCCTGAAGGATGTTTTTTCAATTCTTCTACAGTCATTCCCGTAGGCTCCAGTACCCAATCTAAATTTGCCTCATAGCCTTTTTTCATCAATTCATCATCTATATCTAAGCGTTTTGCCAGTTCAAAGATGATTTCATAATCTGGCTTTGAATTAAATAGGGGCTCAATTGCAGGTTGGGTGTAGATGACAAAGCCGTTGTTATATGACTTAAACTCGCTACGCTCCACTGATGTACAAACTGGAAGTACTATGTCTGCATAGCGGCATGTATCTGTAAAGAATATATCTGTGTTTACGAAAAACTCCAGTTCATTTAATGCTTTCAACATATTGGATGAACCAGGCCACATCCTATAATTCAACCCAAAGGAAATGAGATGGGTTATAGGGTATGGTTCTTTTGAAAGAATCTGCTTGGGCAGGTGGACAGCCTGGGCCTCGCTTGTTAAGTCCATCCATACAGGAAAGGCCTCCTGACCTATTCTTGCTTTCATCTCGCTTAAGGGCTTTGATGTTATGTATTCTATAAAACGCGTTTTAAACCCTGATGCGGATGATAACCAGGTGTCATCCTTTACTATATTTCCGCCCTTTATATCAAAATTGCCTGTAAGTCCAATAAGAAGTAGGGCTGCTCTGTAGTTCTGGAGTCCGTTTGTATGATGAACGACGGGAGCCGCACTAGGCATAAATGCAGCAGGTTTTGTATTGCTGTACATACGGGCAGCTTCTATTAGAAGTTCTTTTGGTACAGCTGTGATCTCTTCAACCTTTTCAGGAGTAAACTCCTTAATATATTCTCTATATTCATCAAAACCATGAAAATATTGTTCTACAAACTCTTTATCAAACCAGCCTTCGCTTACAATTACATTGGCCATTCCCAGGGCCAAGGCTCCGTCTGTTCCGGGGCGCAATTGTAGATGGATGTCGGCCAGTGTAGCCATGGGTGTAACCCTGGGATCCACAACAATCATTTTCATGCCGTTTTCTTTTTTGTTCATAATTACCTCTGCCTGGGTGGTATTGGTATACATAGGATTAGAGGACCACACTAAGAGGCAGTTGGTATTTATTAAATCAGGCCATGCCATTTTACCGTAGTTAAGTTTGAAAGCCATGTCCATAGCTTTAAAACAAGTGCTGGAATCGGTACATTAAATAGGAGATCCATATGTATGAGCTAGTCTTTGGACAAAGGGCCTCATCCATTTTGTATATCCTACGAAAAAAGCTGCATACTCCGGACCTTTTTCCTTTTTTAACTTATTGAATTCTTCTGCTATGGTTTCATAAGCTTCTTCCCAAGAGATTGCCTCGAAATTATCGCTGCCCTTAGGACCAACCCGTTTCATTGGTGAACGCAGACGGTCTTCATGGTAAACATACTGTCTGGTTGCGGCACCTTTTGAACAGAGTGTGCCCCTGCTGTTTTTATGCTCAAGCATCCCTTCAACCTTTATTATTTCTCCATCTTTAACATAAAGATCCAGCCCGCAATGGGAATGGGGATTGCAGATAGAACATATTGATTTTTTAATTTCAATCCCCGTATCTGCTCCCGGGATTTTAGCTCTTAACTTTTCTTCCAAATTCATTTTCCTACCCTCATTTCCAAGAACTTGTTTTCCAAGCTAGGATATTTGTTATATAGCCTCATAAGCGCTAAACTGTCGTTGGCAAATTTTGAAAGGCCATCTTTGTAATCTGTGACCAAACCTTTAATAATATAGTTTTTTAATATTCCTGAAATCTCAGGTATATTTAAAATATTTACACCGATGAGTTTTCCATCTTTCCATACTAAGCGGCAATAGCTGTAGTTCTCTTCATCATATTCTTCGTAGATATGGTCTCCCTCGTTAATATCGCCCACACCAACGAAATCGTGCTCCATGAAATGAGTAATATTATGGGGAAGGGCTCCTAAATATTTAGTTCTTTTTCCTGCCATATTGGCTCCTGCTGTTCTGCCCTGGTAGCGGGCATTTGCCCATAGGCCTATTATGCGTTTTTCACCAGATAACAAATCACTTGCCTGGCTTACATCACCAGCTGCATAGAGTCCAGCAACACTGGTCTCCATGTATTCATTAACAACTATTCCGTTATCTATTTCAACTTGATTGGGATCGAGGAAAGATACATTAGGTCTTACTCCTGTACAGATAACTATAGAGTCTACCTTTTCAGTAGGGCCACCATCTGTGAAATAGGCCACAAGACTATCCTTATCTTTTTCTACACGCTCGATTGCGGTTCCAAATCTTAACTTGACATTTTTGCTCTTTAATATTTCTTGTATTATTATTGAGCAATTCTTATGAGCAATCATAGGGAATATATATTCGGCAAAGTCTGCTAGGTAAACTTCAAAGCCATTTTCTATTAAAGCTTCCACAGCTTTAATTCCTACCATGGATGCTCCGACTACTAATACTCTCTTTTTTTGTCCCCTTAAAAGATCTCTAAATTTTACTCCATCCTCTAAGGTACGTAGGGTGTATACATGATCGCTAACATTTTTAAAAGCAGAGGGTATTATAGGGGAAGAACCGGTTGCTATCAAAGCTTTATCGTAATGGATTTTAAATCCTTCAGAATTCTCGACATATTGTTCCTTTGTATCTAGCTTAACTACAGGCGAACCAAAGTGGGGTATTATATTATATCGCTTATAAAGGTCCATGTTGTTACCGTAAGGAAACATGGTATCGTATTCAATCTTTCCAGCTGCGTAATATGTAATTAGCATGGGATTGTATGCAGGTACTGAAAGGTCTGATAAAAGATGAATGTTACCGCTGTATCCGTTTTCTCTCAAAGACTTGGCGCATTCGATTGCTGCGCAACCATTTCCGACTAGCACGTAGTTCTCAGACATGTTCTCCTCCTAGATACAAGGTTATTGATTATATAATAACATAATAGCAATTATTATGCCAAAGAAAAAAAGCTAACAATGATAAGATTTTATCAATCTTTATTAATCTATATAACTTTTAAAAGAATTATACCTAGAGGTTGATATATGACAAAAAAGATGCAAAGGAACAATTTTCGTGCGGTAACGCACAGAAAATATATATCGCAACGTCTTGGAATAAGTAGAAATACTTTATATAATATTAAGAAAAGTGATTTTCCAAAAGAAAGGAGAAAGCAATGGCTAAATTTTGTGTATCAACAGATTCAGGATGTGATCTTCCCGCAACCTTGTGCGAGGAACGAAATATACATGCTTTTCGCATGAAATATACGATTGATAATGTTGAATATTTTGATCAGATGAGTGTTGAAGATGGAAAAGAGTTCTATGATAAGATGCGAAAAGGGGCAGTGCCTAGTACTAGCCAAATATCACCATATGAGTTTGTAGAATTCTGGTCAGAACTTTTGGATGAATACGACCTCCCTATAGTTCATATTTCACTAGGAAGCGCTATATCAGGCACCTATTCAAATGCTGAAATTGCCAAGCAGCAGATCTTAGAAGAGTATCCCGATGCTAAAATATTTGTAATCGATTCTACTCTAGCCTCAATAGGATATGGGATGCTGGCTATTTGGGCAGCTGATATGCGTGATGAAGGCAAGACTCCTGAGGAGTGTTTTGAATATTTGAATGAGGTAAAGATAAAGATAAATACTTATTACACTACAGATGACTTAAAATATCTTGAGCGCAGCGGAAGGGTTAGCAAGGCTGGAGTAATTGTTGCAACTGCTCTTAATATTAACCCCATATTGAACTTGGATAAAGACGGCAGACTAGTTGTAAGGGAAAAGATAAGGGGAAGGAAAAAGGCCTTTAACCGCATAAGCGATATTATCAATGATCTTGTAATTGACCCTGAATCTCAAACGCTATATATCTGCCACTCTGATTGTAAAGATGAAGAGGTGGAGGCCTTTAGGAGTATGCTTGTGGAAAGATTCAAATTTAAGGATTGGTTTATAAGTTATATAGGGCCTACAATAGGTTCCCATTCAGGCCCCGGACTTATCGCTGCCTTCTTTACTGGCAAGCCAAGAACACTGTAATTAATCAATAGATATTATATAGTAGTATAGTGGCTGTTTACCGTTGACTATTGAGACTTCAACTAAATCGTCTAATTCGGGCATTATTGTATCACGTACTGCTTCGGCATCCTCTTCGGTCATATTTTCGCCATAGATAAGGGTGATAAATTCCACGTCTTTTCCTTTATTTTGTCGGGATTCTATTAGATGCTTAATTAATATGGCAGTAGCATTTTGGATGTCGTTATCAACATGTACAATCTTATTATCATTTAGCGCGATAACTTGTCCTTTTTTAATAGATTGACCGTTTATTACACTGTCCCTGGTCGCATATGTTACTAGACCTGAAGATACATAGTCTGCTGCTTGCATCATCAGCGTAAGGTTATCTTCAACAGGGGTATCGGGATCAAAATTCATCATTGCGGATATCCCCTGAGGGATGGTGTTGGTCGGTAGTACATATACAGTTCGATCGGCGAGTGGAATGGCTTGTTCCGCCGCCATTATTATATTCTTATTATTCGGCAAAACAAATACTACTTTTGCTGGTGTTGATTCTATCGCCCTGAGGAAGTCATCGGTGGATGGATTCATTGTCTGTCCGCCTGAAACTACCTGGTCACATCCAAGTTCGTAAAATAGCGATTTCAATCCTTCACCTGCTGCAACTACTACAAAGCCAACTTCTTTTTCATGCTTTTTGATCTTAGACTCGATACTTGTTTCCACCCACTGAGTATTATTGTGCTGTATACACATGTTTTCAATTTTAACGTTTTCGAACTCACCGTACAAAGCTGCTTCCTGCAGGGCCTTGCCAGGATCGTTCGTATGAACATGAACTTTTATGAAGTCATCGCTATCTACAAAGACTATGCTGTCTCCAATAGTTTCTAGATAGCTGCGTAGTTGCATAGGGTTAACAC
>JAAYHT010000260.1 GCA_012735285.1 Clostridiales bacterium
AAGGTGCCTGCACCATCTCGTATTTTTTATCTAATAAGGTTCTTTTCTACCTCCAATGTTTTACCAATACATTCTGCTTTCTCATATGATTGCCGATACATTCTGTAATCAATCTACGTCCAATAAAGACTGATGACCAAGAAGGATCTAGTTTTGGGGCAACCTCAACGACGTCAAAGCCTATAACATTAAGATCAAACAAACCCCTAAGCAAATCCAAAAGTGCACGGCTACTAATTCCACCTATTTGCGGTGTCCCTGTTCCGAAGGTATCTAAGACATCGATGTCAATAGTAATATATATTTTCTTATATTTCCCCATAACTTCAACAACTTGATTAACGACTTGATCTGTTCCAAGTTTCTCATATTCTGCCGCACTGATAAGGTTAAGCTTATTATTCTTCATGAACTCTAGTTCATCTGGTTCTGCCGAACGAATTCCAATAAAGAAAATATTATCTGCTGAGCTGATGTTTTTCAGTTCAAGTGCCCTTCGTTGTGTACATCCATGGGATAATTTGTCATCATTCAGAGTGTCGCAAAGATCAAAATGCGTATCTATGTGTATAATACCAAATTCCTCATCCAAGGCATTATCAATGCCCCTCAATACTGGAATGGTAACAGAATGATCGCCGCCAATCATAGCGAAAAACTTATCTTTTCTCACCAGTTCTTCTACTTTGTTTTCAATATCTTGAAATAATGATTGGCGATCCTTTTTAGAAAAATCCCCGATGTCCTTGATTTTAACCATAGACATGTCTTCGAAATATTCGTTTGAAGGTGGTATTGTATAGGTTATACTTCTGATAGCTTGCGGTGCTTCACTGGCTCCAGTGCGAAAACTTACTCCACCATCAAAGGGTATGCCGAATATGATTACATCGGCTTCATCTTCAGTAATTTCTGGACGATTCAGCCCCGCCCAGATTTTTTCATTTATCATTTCTTGAGTTGTCTTCATGATTTTCCCCTTTCAAATTCTTTAAATGCCTTAGCAATCCGTTTAATTCCTTCTTCAATAGAATCTATGTCCATAGTAGCGTAGCTCAATCTTATGTTATTCCGCTTCGATTCATCTGCAAAGAATCTACTGCCAGGAATTATTGTTACTTTCTCTTTAATACATTCATTCATAATATCTTCACCTGTCCAATCCTCAGGCAGGGTTAGCCAAACAAACAGTCCGCCTTGAGGATTGGTATATTTAATATAGCTAGGAAAGTATTTGCGAATAGAGCTGATCATAGCATCTTTTTTCTCTTTATATGCAGTCCTTATTGTATCTAAATGCTCCTTTAACGAATAGTTTTCTAAATAGTGGGCTGTTTGCAATTGAGCTAATTCATTAGTATGAATATCTGCAGCCTGTTTAGCAATAACATATTTTTCTATAATTCTTCTATCTGCACAAATCCATCCAACTCTGTTGGCAGGGCAAATGACTTTTGAAAAGGAACCAATAATAACTACATTCCCCGAGTCATCCATAGCCTTAAGAGGTGGAATACTATCCCCTTCAAATCTAAGGCTGTAATATGGATTGTCTTCGATTATGATTATATCGTTTTCTCTTGCAAGCTCTAATAGTTCCTTTCTTCGGTTATATGACATGGTTTTGCCTGTAGGATTTTGAAAGTCGGGAATCACATAAATAAATTTATATCTATACCCTTTTTCAATCCTCTTCTTTATTTTCTCAACCCTTATACCCTCATCATCCATCTCAATAGTATCAAATTTGGGCATGTATTGTTTAAAAGCATTAATAGCTCCCATATAGGTAGGTCCTTCAACTGCAATAAGGTCTCCTTCTTCTATAAACGGTTTACCGGTCAAATCCAGACCCTGCTGACCACCAGAGGTAATAATGATGTTGTCCAGATCTGCTATTATTCCCCATTCTTTGATGTATTTAATAATTTGTTTTCTTAATAATTCATTGCCCTCTGAAATACTATACTGAAAAAGAATATTACAGTCATCATCTATTTTTTTATTGAACGATAGAATTTCAGCTATCGGAAAGAAGGCGGGATCAGGGTCTCCGCCTGCGAACGAAATATAGTTTGGATCTAAAGAAAGCTTGAGCATTTCCCTGATTATTGAAGGTTCGGCATCTTGCATCCTTCTTGCAAATTTTATATTCTTCATAATATGCTCCTTTCTTTAACAACAGTTTTCTAAATGAACAAATCTGTTTTTTCCATTGTAACCCGAAATCATGTTATAAACCAGAGAAATTGCTAATAAAAAAACCCGCTCGAAAGCGGGCTTTTTTGTGCTTTACTATACTGCAAGAACAAATCCTGCAATCAAGAAGAATACTGTACTCATTGCGGCTACAATTATTATGTATGGCAGCTGTGCAATGCAGTAGTCTACGTTATTAACCTTACAAGCTGAAGCTGATAGCAATACCACGTCTGAATAGAAGCAAGCCTGAGCTCCAAATACTGCCGCAGATATAATTGCGCCTAGAGTCAAAGGCAAGTGTGCTCCTACTGCGACAGCTAAAGGTACTACAATTGGAGTAGTTACTGCTGGTATACTCCAAATGTTTCCTGTTGCGAAGCAGATAAGTCCAACTACTATGAACACGATTGCTGGTAACAAAGCTGCACTCATAAATGGACCTGCTACTTCGATGATGAACTCTGGCAGTCCTACCAGTAACATGGATTCTCTGTAAAAGAGACTTGTTACCAGTACAACTCCTATGAAGAGCATATCCTCAAGGCCTTTGTAGCACATGTCACAGAACTTTCCAAAGGACATGATTCCAGCAGGAATGTAAAGTAAACATGAAACGATACCTGCAGCTACACCTATCAAAATGTCACCCTGCCAAATAGTTATAGCAATAACTATTATCATAGGTACAAGGAAGGTCCAGAGCCTTGGCTCAAACTCCCTCTCAGCTTCTTCCTTGGAAGCAATAGCTCCTGTTGGAGTGGACACTTCGGGCTCTGTTGTGCCGGTTAAAGAATCCTTGTTCATTATATCGCTTGAGGGTGGCCAAAGTTTGCCTGTTTCCTCCACTCTCTGGTATGCCTTTTTCATTCCACCCATCAAAGGAACAATGCCTAGTATTACTAATGGAACGAATATTACACATACAAAGGGATAGAAGAAATAAGGCATTATCTTGTAATATATCCCCATTCCTGTGGAGGCTATTACAGCAGTTTCAGGTTGAGCTTCAAAAATACCTGAGAAGAATACAACCCATGCTGAAATAGGAATAATGACACAGACGGGTGCTGATGTTGTATTAATTACATAACATAGCATCTCACGCGGTGTCTTATGTTCATCTGCAACGGGAAGTATAGTGTTTGCTGTCACCAATATGCTTAGATAGTCATCAATAAAAATTATTAATCCTGCAATCCATGTTGCTATTAAGGTCTTTTTCTGCGTATTAGCATATCTTCTAACTAAGTCTCCAAATGCCATAGGACCCTTTGCAGCCCTCAACAACTGTACTAGACATCCGAACAACAGACATATTACTACAATATAGCAGTTGTCCCAATCAGTACAGGCATCCACAAGAGCCTCTAGCGAGGGTACTACAAAACCAAATTTGTAGTAAATGAAGTATCCTGCCAAGCCAGAGATTACAATTGAAGTGATGGTTTTTCGGGTAACTAGGGCTAAAACTAGAAACCCAAATGCTGGTATCAAGGTTAATACTCCATAATGCTCCATGTCTTTTTTCTCCTTTTCAATAACTAGATGTTAAACCCAACATTTTTTAAACAATTGATTTGCTATTCTCCCTAATAACCCCTTTTTCTTTTGCATATTGAAACAGCTAGTTTTAATAAATAACTCAACCTTGATTTTCTTATGCTCTACCTAAAACCTCCACTTTTAGATCCAGTTCTTTAAAATAGTTTTCTATTTCAGTCAGGCGCTCTTCTGTCGGCTGTTCGAATTTCTCCTGCTCAAAACCATCTACATTTCTTTTCTTGCTTACTCCAAGACTGTGATATGGTAGCAGGTTGACTCGTTTAACTCCAATTTCTTTATAAAACTCGCCTGTGCGCTTAATTATGTCATCGCTGTCATTAACCCTTTTAATAAGAGGCATTCTCATGATCAGCTTGTCCAGCGTTCTTGCATCTGCCGCCAGCATTTTCAAGTTGTCAATTATCAGCTTATTGCTAACCCCTGTGTATTCTTTGTGAACTTTATCATCAATTGCCTTCATATCGTAAAGTATGTCAGTAACGTTTTCTTTTAAGGCAAGTTCCATCAGAGCCTGTGAATCTCCAAAGCCACATGTATCTAAACAAACATTCATGCCCCTTTTTCTAGCTTCATCGATTAGCTTGCTGACAAACTTTGCATGCATGAGGATTTCTCCACCGCTAACGGTAATGCCGCCATCTGTATTCTCATAAAAGCCTTTATCCTGCTCAACTATGCTAAGTATCTCATCTATGGTCATTGGCTTGGCTACAGGTCTTAAGGCTTCTGCGTAGCACTCGTCAGCACATTTGAGACATACATCGCATTTGGCTCTGTCAATCACAATTCCCTCTTCCGGATCCATAGTTACTGCATCATTAGGACAGACCTTGATGCAGTAACCACATCCTATGCAGTTATTGGGCGATTGTATAAGCTGCTGTCTAGGGTCGATTAGCTCTGGATTATGGCACCACTTGCAATTAAGGGGACAACCTTTGAAGAATATTGTCGTTCTTATGCCTGGTCCGTCTTCTATTGAAAATTTCTGGAGGCTTCCTACAAGAATGCTTTCGGTTGTATTACTCATTTATATTCTCCCTATTATGCTATCTCTATGCTAAGTGGGCAGTTCTGTAGATAATTGCATCCTGTGCACCCTTATCAAGCTGTGTGAAGTACGCCATGTATCCTGCTACACGGACCATGAGTCCCTTGTATTTTTCAGGATTTTTCTGTGCATCTTTTAGTGTTTCATTATCTACTACATTTATCTGAATATGATGACCGCCAGATTCGAAGAATGTTTTAATAACTCCTTCTATAATCTTCTGTCCCTTCTCTCCTTGAACTCCTCTAGGATCAAAGCGGAGATTAAACAATGCACCTTCTTCCAATTTTTCCGGTTGGATATATGCAACTGACTTCACTGTAGCTGTAGGACCATTAATGTCTCTACCCATCATAGGCGAAGCAGCGTCGCAAAGTGGTTCGCCTGCTAATCTTCCATCTGGAAGTGCCCCAACTACGGCACCGTGTGGTATGTTCATAGTCTGTGAGTCTATACCGAAACTGTAGTGTCCACCTCTAGCATCCTTCCAGCTTTGAACATTTTCAGCTATAAAGTGCATCATTTCTTTATAGATACTATCAACATGCTCCTGGTTGTTACCAAATTTCTCTGGTTTGTTCAACAGAAGCTGACGAATTCTTTCATATCCTTCAAAGTTGGCATCGCATGCTTTAATAAGTTCGTCCATTGTTATGTCTTTATCTTCAAATACGCATTTTTCTATTGCTGCGATGGAATCTGCAAGATTAGCGGCTCCTGTAACATACATGCCGGCTGTGCAGTATTTTGCTCCACCGTGCTGTACAGATTTACCGCTTTCAACGCATCCCTTGGTTACCATTGATGCGAAGATTACTGGATATCTGTTCATATGGATACTCTGCATCATGTTGTAGCCAATCCTGATCAAGTTGTAATGATGGAGAATCTGCTTCTTAAGAGCATCCTTGAACTCCTCTATATTCTTAAACTCCCTTGGATCTCCGGTTTTAAGTCCCAATTGCTTGCCTGTGACAGGATCCACTCCATTGTGCAGAACAAATTCTATCATCTTGCCCATGTTAACATATCCGGCATCTGGCGAACCATCTGCACAACCACCGCCCGGGGCAGGCTGGACACAGCCAACGATTGCCCAATCCCTTGCTTCTTCCATGGTTCCACCTTTTTTAAGGGCAATTTTAATTCCTACATCGTCATTAAAGAATCCCGGATTTGCCTGTCCTTCCTGAATCATCTTGCATCCAAACTTAATTAGTTTTTCAGGTGTTCCTTCCCAGACTCTTACTGCCATTACAGGCTGGGTTGTTTGAAGTTGGTCTGCAGCTTCAAGACATAGATATGACAAGTCATTTGTTGCATCTTTGCCATCCTTTGTCTGTCCTCCTACCATGAGGATCTGCCACATTGGATAGCCCGCAAATGAAGTTGCATACCAGCTATCTCTCACTTCATAAACTTCACAGGACTTGAGATAGAAACATTGCAACAATTCAAGAGCTTCTTCTCTTGTAATGTTCTTCTCGTCAATTACGTCTTTTTTATAGAAGGGCCACATGTATTGATCAAATCTGCCGAATCCACATGCTGTGGTACAAACTTCAATATAAAAATAGACATGTACAAACCATATAGCCTGAAGGGCCTGATGGAAATTCTGCGGTGGATGCTCAGGAACAACCCTGCAGTTTTCAGCAATAGTTAGAAGCTCCTGCTTTCTCTTCTCATCAGTGCATTCTGCAGCCAGTCTTTCGGCTTCATCAGCCATCCTATTTGCATAGGTGATAAGGCCTTCGGCTTGGATGATACATGCCTTCCAAAAATCTATCTTAGCTTGGTCCTCCATACTTTCAGGAACCGTGTTATCGATGTTTCTCTGACACTCTTCGATGTACCCTCTCATTCCCACAGTCAGGATCTTTTCGTGGTCACACAATGTTTCACCGGAAACACCATTCTTAAGACCTACGCAGATAATATCTTCTTTTTCAAGTTCCTGAATGTGCTTTGGAAGTACCTGGGCAGCAAGGTCTTCCATTGACTTGCCTTCCCAATACTTAAGGGTTTCAAGAATAACTTCCTTGTCTTCAGGAGAAATATAGTATGGGTCCTTGTCTCTTGTTGAAAATTCGTCAATATCACTAATATACCACGAACTTGACTGGAAGTCTGGATGTAGGTTGGCACCCCTATATGCATTAGTTGCTGTTCCTACAATAAGTTCATCATCAAAAATGAGCGTTGTCATATTCTCCATGATATAATTGACAACCTTGGCTCTGAAAATAGGAACTGCCTCTCCGGCAAACTTCTTATATGCTTCAGTTGCCAACACCAGTCTCTCCGCCGTGATTCTCGGAGTAGTATTAAAGAGCTTTTCTCTCATCCTTTTAACTCTCGGCGTCAACGTTTTCTCCCCCTTCCGCTTTCTGAGCTTTCATTTAAGGGTATATTTTGAGATAATAGAAGACAACATTTGACTTGCTGATTTTTTCTATTATTTTGTTGCTGAAATTAAGACGGGATTTGTTAAATTTAATTCTATAATTCATGAAAAAATATTTAATAACCACTACTTATAGTATAGAAGGGGCATAATAAGTACTTAATAAATCATATTAAATACCTTTCCCCTGCCATTTTCCATAATTTATAATTCAATAATTAGTTTGCTCTAAACCTTAATTATTTTGCTATTCAAGCCAATCTGTTGTATAATTAAAAATACTTGACTGTTTGTCTAAGGAGGCTATTTAGGTGTTACTAGAACAAGCAACATATCAAGATGACTTTCCGATAAAAATAAGGATTGCAAGGGTTAAGGAATACCCTTTTCATTACCATCAGGATGTTGACTTTATCTATGTCCTCAAAGGTGAAATCCACCTCAAAAACGTATGTCATAATTACATTTTGAAAGAAGGAGATATCTTTACAAACAGCGGCCATGAAATCCATGGCATGACTGCTACAGACAAGGATAATGTTGTGGCTATTATTCAGGTCAGCAATCGCTTTTTCACACAATATTTTCCCACTCTACCCAAGGCATGTTTTATGACATACGTAAGTGATGAAGATAAATATCTTAAGCTGGATATACTCCAAAAGATGCTTCTTCGGATTCTGCTGGATTACAAAAAAAGAAGCTTTAATTACAAGAGTAACTGTATAGATCAGTTGATTGATGTAATAAAGTACCTGAACCAGTACTACAACTTGTTTGCCTTCGATGGTCAGGTTGTAACTAATTTTAAGATTGATAATCCTGTAATTGTTGAAAGGATTAGCAGAATAATAAATTATGTATACGCCAATCATGCTAATAAAATAACCCTAAAAGATCTGGCGGAAAGAGAGCATTTAAGTACATTTTATCTTTCACATCTTATCCGGGATCACATAGGTATAAATTTCCGGGAGTTTCTCTGCTTTGCCAGGGTCGAAATGTCAGAGATACTCCTTTTAGGAACTGACCGTAAAATTAGTGAGATAGCAAGGGATGTGGGTTTTTCGAGCACCTCATATTACATCAAATTCTTCAAAAAATGGTTCGGCCATACACCAGAAGAATACCGCAAGCTCTATAAGCCCCATATTCTTAGCGATGATAGACCTCCACAGATTGAACTACTTCCTGACGGTGAAGCTATCAACCTTATCAGGCAATGTATGTCAGCTGTAAGCGATCAGGAAAAAAGCCCTTCAGTCATAGATCGGGTTCATATGACTGTTGATGTGGATCCCAATAAGCAAGCTATTATGCAAAAACAGCACTCCCTTGAAGTAGTTATAACCCATGAAGACTACCACGTAATGGGCGAAAGGCTTTTCAATCTGCTTTATGAGCTTAAAGCCTCCAAGGTAATAATTGCTTGCCGCCAGGGAGACAGCGAAACAACTACTTCGCTGATTGCAAACAGGCTTAGTTTTATCGGTTACGAAGTATCTACAATATATGATGACGATTCATCCTCTGTTTGTTCAGCAGGGTATGATTCTATTGCAGAAGCTATAAACATATTCAGGACATATTTTACTACAAACGAAAACACACTGAACTGCAGATTGCGGGATCAGGGTGACCCCTTAAAGATATTAAAAGGATCCCCTTCCTGTATAACTTCCTGCTTTGTTCCCAAGCCATCCTTTTATGCATACCGGCTGCTGAAGAATATAAAAGGGGAGCTTCTTTATTGGGGAAAACATTATTATGTAATCAAAAACAAGATGTCCGAAAAAGAATCTTATACCTTTGTTGTTTTAAACTATAACGAAGATATACTACACCTTTGCTTGCGCAATGCTGGAGTCTACGAAGCAAATGATATAATAAACTCCTTTAAGGATGAGCTCCACCTTGACTTCAGCATTCCTGTTGAACCAGGTCAATATGTTGTCGCAAAATATGCATTGTCAAATTCCAATTCAATATTCGGGCATATGTCTAATCTAGCTTTCCCGGAATCTTTCCCTCTTCCGGAAAGCTGGGCCAACATGCTTAATACAGAAACCCAAGCACAGGTGAGCATAGAAAATATTGATGATAATTTAATAATTAATTCATCTATAAAAGGAGCAGGGATTAATATTATAGTAGTTGAGAAAGTAAGGAACACTAATTAGAATATGGGAGGAAAAGCAAATGGCCGCACCAGTTAAACCAAACATTACACTAGATATACTTGATAAAATTGATATTAGAGTAGGTACAATATTATCAGTTGAAGACCTAAAAAACTCCAATAAGTTGGTTAAGCTTACAGTTGATTTTGGTGATTTCCAGAGGACTATATTAGTCGGCATGAAGGGTGAAAGGGAAAATCCAAGGAAGATAGAAGGAGAGCAGGCACTATTTGTTGTAAATCTTGAACCTAAGAAAATGGCAGGAGAAATTTCTGAAGGTATGTTATTAGATATTGGATATGCAGATGGTATTACTCCTGTATTAGCTCAACCAGAAAAAGCAGTTCCTAATGGCACAAGGGCAGGGTGAAGAATATAAAAGAGAGGTCATGCATTAGCTTGTCCTCTCTTTTGTTACTAATCTTGTTTATTACAATGGTAAAACTTGTTTTCCGTATTCGTTATTAATCACTTGTGCAAGGCTTGTATATATAGCGGATATTCCGCAAATAATTCCTACCCATCCTCCTATTAGGGTTATAAGGTGGCTGCCGGTAAAGTCACCGATTGCTAGCAAGAAAAACAGAACTGTTAATGTTAGAAATACAATTTGTAAAGAACGGTTGTGTTTCCATGTACCTATAAACATTAATAGAGTATAGATTCCCCATACCAGTAGATAGAATCCCATGCTAATCTTATCTGCTGCTGTGATTCTTTCAAAAGGATTAATCCAAATTAATATTAAAGACCACCAAAAGAACCCATAAGAAGTAAATGCGGTTGCGCCGAAAACGTTGTTCTTCATAAATTCCATTATTCCGGCTATTATCTGTGCTGCACCGCCTAATGCAAAGCCCATTGCAACAATAACGATTGAAAGAGGTATGATGTCTGCATTATGTAAGTTTAACAATAATGTTGTCATACCAAAGCCCAGCAGACCCAAGGGTGATGGATTTGCTATGCTACAATAATTCTTGTCGTTTGCCATTTTATCCTCCCTTTCTAAATCTCCAAGTTAAGAAGATACTACAAACTTAAAGATTAAGCAAGAGGAGGATCGTATTTTTTTAAAATACTAACCACTTACCCGTTGGGTAAAGAAATAGTCAAATAAACCTATTGCAAGGTAGTTGCTTGTGCTTTCCGCTAAATCAATCAGTCTTGAAAATATGCTAATATTTTGCGCATAGTCCCCACTTATGAAAGTAACTGCTTCATCAATCGTATATCTAAGATTTGTATACTGCCTATTTCTCCATTCTTCTAAATCCCAAATTGGATTAACAGATGCTATTAGTTCCGCCCTCTTATCTGCATTTTCATATAGCAGCGGAACTAATCGGTTTAATTCTTCTACATCCCCTCTTACCTGTGCATCAATATATGCCCTTAGGAGATCTAAGTAATCGTAAAGAACTTGTTGCGATTCATTTGCAAATTCGTCCCCGTAGATTTCTCTCATAGTATTTACGTAATCGTCAAATACTTGCCTCAAACGCTCAAATACTTCATCCTCTACACCCACCCCTATAAATGCACTGAGCAGATAATTTCTAGTCCATGTAGCAAGTTCAAACCAAACCATCTTTACTTCGTATATCTGATTTAATTCATCATAAGTAACGCATTGGAGATCCTCTGCTGCTTCATAGTCACTACCTACACCGGATGTAATATAGTAGTATATGCCATACGCTAATTGATCACCCATCAGGTTAGAATGATCTTTAAGAAGGTCAAAAGTTTGTATTATATCAGTATAATCTCCAGATATTATGCTATTAATTATTTGATATATATATGTTAAGTACCTTTCAAACAGTTCTCTATACTCTTCTGCACTCCAGTAGGGATTTAATTGTTCTAAATAAGCTGCCCTTCTACCAACATTATTAAACATTCGATTAACTACATTGTTTACCTCAACTATATTTCCCTCCTGCTGCGCAGTTATTAAATCCCTAAGTCCAATAGCAAAATCACTTAGATATTGACTGTATTCCTGAGAATACTCACGGCCAAAAACAAAAGTCAACATGTTACTGATCTCCATGGTTTCGAGATACAAACGGCTGAATAGATCTTCAGGGGAACCCACTCCATAATACCTGCTAATAATATAGGCCCAGGCCCAGGTACTCAGTCTTCTATAGTAAATCCTTGCATTAAAGAGCAAATTCATCTGGCTGTAGGTGATACATTCGGGATCAAAAACAAATCTTTCCGGCATAACAAAATCTCCTTATATTCAATCTAAATGCTTTGCCGCTGTGCAAAAAGATAGTTAAACAGTCCTAACGCAAAGTAGTTTCCTAAGCTTTCCTTTCATATATTCTTACACTCTCCGCATAATTACCGCTAATGAAACTAACTGCTTCTTCAATAGTGTATCGAATTTCGATGTTGAACCTGTCCCTCCATTCCGATTCATCCAGGATGGTATTAATTCTTGCTATTAAACCGGCCCTTCTCTCGGCGTTTTCATATAAAAGTGGAACCAGTCGGTTTAATTCTTCAACATCTCCCCTGATCTGTGCATTAATATAGGCTTTAAGGAGTTCAAAATACTCATAAAGCGCTTCCCGCGACTCGTCCGCATACTCGTCCCCGTAGATTTTTCCTATTGCGCCTATAAAATCGTCCATTACCCGCCTCAAACGTTCTAAAATATCGAATTCAATGCCAATTCCCAGGAAAGCACTGAGAAAATAATTCCTGATCCATGTATCAAGTTCAAACCAGAGCATCCTTATATTATAGACCTCATTCATTTGTTCATATGTTATGCATTGAACATCTTCCGCTGATTCGTAGTCAGTGGGTATGCCGGAGTGAATAAAGGAATATACTCCTTCTGCAAACACATCTCCCATCCTGTTGGTATGATCTTTAAGCTGGTCAAAGGTTTCCACTAACCTTGAATAATCCTGTAAGATAATACTGTTTATTAATTCTAAAATATACATATTGTAAGTATAGAACAGTTCTCTATATTCTTCCGCCGTCCAGTAAGGATTTATGCTTTCTATATAGGATGCCCTCCTATCTACATTGTTGTAAAGGCGTTCAATATAGAGATCAATTGCATCTATATCTCCCCTTATTTGGGCATCTATTAAGTTCCTTAATGCAATGGGATATTGACCTGCAATCCGGCTATAACTCTCCGAAAACTCACGACCGAAAATCATCCTGAGCATATCTCCGATATCTAAAGTTTCAAGATACAAAAGGCTGAATACATCTTGTGGAGAACCTACTCCAAAGTACCTGCTGATAATATATGCCCAGGTCCAGGTTGTTAATCTTCGATAGTACATTCTTATATTGAAGATCAGGTTCATTTGACTATATGTAATACATTCAGGGTCAAATAAGATTCTTTCTAACATATCCAAAACTCCTTAAGTGATATAATCAATATATTTAACTATAAAAGTATATGTTACAAAAATACAAACTAGGCCAAGAATAATACAGCCTGTGAGTTGTTTTTTTATAACCGAAGATGTATAATAAGGAAATTGAATTAAAAATAAGAATCTTTACATATAGAAATGAGGCGAGAACTTGTTAAACCCATATATTTATTTAATGAGCGCCGGCCACCTTGTTGTCGATTTAGGTCAAGGCATTCTACCAATTATCATGCCCTTGCTAACAGAAAAACTAGGCCTTAGTTTCTTTCAGGTAGGTTTAGTCGCTCTAACATTTACATTTAGCTCAGCTATTATTCAGCCTGTATTCGGAGTGCTTAGCGACCGCTTCAGCATGCCCTGGCTGATGCCGTTAGGACTTTTCCTATCCGGCTTTGGATTGGCACTGACAGGAATAATTAATTCCTATTACCTACTACTAGGTGCAGTTCTCTTAAGCGGTATAGGTGTTGCAGGATACCATCCTGAGGGCTCAAAGCTTACACATTTAGTGAGTAAAGAAGGTAGGGCCGGAACTTCGATGTCATTATTCTCTGTAGGGGGCAACTTAGGCTTCGGTATTGGTCCTATGTTAGCCATGTTCTTTTTAAGCTTTTCAGGACTTAAATCAATTGTGGGAGTTGTCATACCAGGTTTAGTGGCGGCCATCGTATTTTTATTCTTCATGCCTAAGTTCAGTAAAATCCTAAAAGAAGGTTCTTCTAAAGAAAAAACTGTAGAAGTAAATGAAGTTAAAGAAGACAACAAAAAACAATCGAAGAAAACAAGCTTAAAATTGCTAGTACTCTATGTGGTTGTAAGGTCATGGGTACATGCAGGTTTGATTTATTTCATTCCTTTTTATTTCCCAGCCTTCAGAGGCATTACAGAACCTGAATATCTAGTAAGTATATTCTTAATAGCAGGTGCCCTTGGAACCATTATTGGCGGTCCCTTTGCAGATCGCTTCGGCGGACGAAACGGACTGGTTCTATCGATGATAATATCCCTGTTGGGTATTTTCCCCTTCCTATACCTTGAAGGTAAAGCAATATCAGTTTTCGCATTTATCGTGGGGGCTGCACTGATATCGACCTTCTCCATAACAGTAGTCTACGGACAGAAGCTTCTTCCAAACAACATTGGGCTTGCATCAGGACTGGTAATGGGATTTGGAGTTGGCGCAGGTTCAATAGGTGTTACAATGTTGGGATATCTTGCAGATATTTTCGGTCTGCCCATCGCTATGAACATCATTTCTTTACTGCCGATTTTAGGTTTAGTCATCGCCTTTGCTTTGCCAAATGATAAGCCTAAACAATCCAGTGTAGAGGTTGAGGAAATATCTGAACAAAAAGCGTAATAAATGCCCCGTATAGGCGGGGCATTTTAGATAGATGCCAGAAAGCTAACTGCTTTATCGGTATTTTTCTTCATCTCTTCTATCAAATCTACAATTTCACCGGTTGTACTCATTGACTGCTCAGCTAGGTACTTAATTTGCTTGGCAACCTCATGAAATCCTTTGGCTGTGTTTTCTCCATATAATTTCGAAGGATTTCCAATCTGTAATATACCTGGCTTGTCTCGCCTTCCTACAGCTACAAATTTGTAGACCTTGCCATCAATATCCCTTTCCGCAGGGGGTTGGGAGACCACTAAATCAGGATTCTTCAATATTCTCATATAGGGTGCAGTTTGACCTTCATTTGTAAAGGCAAAACCTATTCCTCCCTGCACATTGGTAAGTTCTACTACACCCCTGTCATCTGTAATCCAATATTCCCCTATCCGGCAGTATTCTGCTATCTCTGTCAGCTCCTCGCTTGTAATATTAGGGGTCCTTTCTAATAGAATAGCGGAAAGCTTTGCTTCTATGATCATATGTATGTTAAGCAAAGTATCAAACTCTAATTTTTCATTTATAGTATTTGCTGCTTCAATTGATGCTCTTACTCCAAGTAGACTGGTTTGCCTAGCGATATTTGTAAGATCTGTTAGAAGATAAAGGATGCTTTTAAAAGATTGGCTAATTAGATCAATTTGTTCATCTATTTGCTTTATATCCGATTTCGTAACCTCTCTATTTTCTAAGCTATCAGACAGATGCTTTAACTTATCAATTTTATTTACCAGCTCTTTTGCTTCTAAATTCAACTTGTCCGAAACTTCATTTGACATATCAGAAAGCCTCTTAGCCTCATTGGCCACCACTCCAAAACCATCTATTGCTTCTTGGCCTTTGGGCTTTATAAAATGTACGGCAAGTTGAATTAGACCCGGCATATCGGTCCTGCCTACCCCAACTACCTTATAGCGGGGCTCATCAACGATACTCGATGAGGAAGGCAGAACAACCTCAGCACCAGGATCACCAATCAGCTTTACCATCTCAGGCTTATTAATAATAGTATCCTGCTTATTATTCCTGTTGGTAAAGACAATCTTACCTTCTGCGTCAGTAATGTAGAATTCTTCTATGCCACATTCTTTTGCAAGTTTGGCACCATCCTGATTAATGAAATCGGGATCATGCTCAAGTATTTTAGATAATATCTTTGCTTGAATAAGCAAATTGCTTCCTACAATCTTCTCAAAGCTTTCTAATAGCTCAGATGCGTGTATAGTTTCTATTGTAGCATTTAGAGCTAGAAGATTGGTTTGAATAGCTATCTTATCTATTTGCGAAATATTATCCAAAATATCTTCAACCATATTCTGATAAACAGCAATAATATTTTGGATGAAGCGCATACTCGACTGATTAAGCAACATATGCCTACCTCGCTATGCATAGTATTAACTTACATATATTGCAAGTTAATTGATTATACATTGCTTCATGTTAATTAGTCAACATCAGATAAGAATCTAGCTATTATCCTAAGGACATATAATCTCCCATAACAATCGTATGGCGATGTAAAGTATCATGAATTCTAATGGTTCTTTCATAATTCTTTGCCACAGTATCCCTTATAGCCTGTATTGTTAAGCTAATATATCTGACTAATAATAGTCTCCAGTTTTCCTGTACCCAAAATGGATTTAAACGGGCAAGAAAGACTGATATATCATTAGCATTTTGATATAGTTCTGTGGTCGTAGCACTAATATTTTCACTATCATTACTCATCATAAAACCAATCAATTCCCATAATAGGGATATATGTCTTGATATTAGATCTAAAAACTCCTGGGCATTAGCATCTCCATAAAATGTACTTAGGGATTTATAAAAGTCTAAAGGTACCTCCTGATATAACTTACTTGCAACATAGGGTAAACTTTCACTTTCTGCAGTTATGCTATTAAGGTAGAAGCGGGTCCATAATAATAGCTGCAGCCAGTTCCATCTAAATTCATTGATTACATTCATCTGCTCGTAAGTTATATAGTAGGGTATCGAAAATATATCATCATTATTGGGCATGGCTAAACTCCTTTATTTTTTTATCTATCTTATGTTTTTTCATACAACTAGTTACAAACTCACCAGAAACTTATCCTTATTTATTCAGATATTAAATAAATGAAATTTTAGGTTATATTATTTCAACTATAATTATGATGTATAATTAAAGTACCTCCAAAGGAAATAGAATAAAGAATTGGGAAAATCAAAAGGCAAACGGTAGATAGAGAAATATAACCCTACTTACCGTTTGCCTTTATAACTATCCTGTCAATTATTGTTGACTTTTGGCAATATCTTACTGATAATATTATTAATATTATCAGTTCTTGGAGGTGTAATATGCTTGCCGAAAAGACCTATATCCTATGCATCCTATCTATCTTGCAAAAATATTCTGATGCAGATCACATTTTGACCATAAAAGACATTCTAAATAAAATGAAATTATTATATGGAGTTGAATTAGATCGTAGAACGGTTTATAGGAATATAGACCTTTTAATAGATTTCGGTTACGATATTTCAACCTATGAGGAAAACAATACAGGTTACTATCTCCGAGAAAGGGACTTTGAGCCATCTGAGCTACATATGTTGGCAGATGCAGTACTAACAGCAGACTGTATTCCTGAAAGGCATGGGAAGAACCTCATAAGAAAGCTTCAGCAGCTGGGAAGTGTCCACCAAACAGCTTCTTTGGATAGATTGATAAGAGTTAAGACAAACAAGAAGGAACCAAACAAGCAGATCTTCCTTACTATCGAACTACTCGATGAAGCAATCAGATTAAAAAGGCAAGTTGAGTTTAATTATATTAAATACGATACTAATCTCAAAAAAGTCCCGAGAAGGAAAGAAAAATATGTAGTAAGCCCATATGCTCTTTATTGGAATAACAACCAATACTACTTAATCTCTAACATCCAGCCCTATAAGGATTTATGTCATTTCAGGCTAGACAGAATAGAAAATATTTCAATAAAAGATTCACCTTCTCTACCCGCTCCCAAAGGAATTGACGTCTATGAATATGCCAGCAATGCCCTTTTCATGTTCGGCGGTGAAACAGAAACCTACACCATACAATGCGATAATTCGATTATAAACGATGTTGTAGACCGTTTCGGAGATGACATAATAATAATCGATTCTGATGATGAAACTTTCACCGCTGTCGTTAAAGCAACAACATTAGGTATGCGCCTTTGGGCAATCCACTACATAGAAAAATGTAAAGTAATTGAGCCAGAATGGTTAGTAAACGAAGTTGTTGAGGCAATTAAAAAAGCTATGAAAAATTACTCAATTTCTCCTTGATAAAAATTTAATCCTTGGGCTACCGACAAAAGTTGACAAAATTAGCCAAGCTGTATATAATGAAATTACAGAAAATTTGAATAACGGCTAGGCTATAATTGGTATCAACTTTTATAGCCCCCCGCATGCTACTAATAAGTACTATGAGCAAAAGCAGTATTTATAACAGCATAAAAGATGATACTTTTATGCTGTCAGACTGTCGACAAAGTCCGCTTTTTCAAGCGGATTTTTGTTATGTAGAAGCTTGTAAACCAGATAAAAAATTGGTACAATAAGTCATAGAAATATTGA
>JAAYHT010000261.1 GCA_012735285.1 Clostridiales bacterium
AACTAATCCCGTCTGCTAAAACTAGCAGGCGGGATTTATATTAATATTAACGCAAGGCTTTGTGTACCTTGTATTTTTTATGCTATAATTATGCTAACTGGAATTTCTCCACCATATCAGGAGGTAATACTACATGAAGATTAATTTTTTAGGCGCAGCAACATCTGTAACAGGATCCTGCCACTTAATTACTACGGAGAAGTATAAAATTTTGCTTGATTGCGGCCTTTTCCAAGGAAGCAAAGAAATGGACGAACTAAATAGAATGGACTTTGGATTTGACCCTTCAGAGATTGACTATGTGTTGCTCAGTCACGCACATATAGATCATAGCGGAAGACTTCCCTTGTTAGTAAAAAGAGGTTATAGAGGCCCTATATACTGTACTGATGCTACAGCAGATTTACTGGACATTATGCTAAGAGACAGTGCTTACATACATGAAAAAGAAGCAGAGTGGCAAAACAGAAAGAATCAGAGAGCAGGAAAACCGCTGATAGAACCCTTATATACTATCAACGATGCTGAAATAGCCTTAAACTATGTAAAACCGGTATTATATGATCAGCTTCTGGAATTAAACGATGACATACAAGTTGTTTTTAACGATGCCGGCCATATTTTAGGCTCTGCAATTATAGAGGTATTTGTAAATGAAAACGGTGATTATACTAAAATAGTATTTACCGGCGATATAGGAATGAATAATAAGCCGATATTAAGGGATCCGACTATTATTAAAAAAGCGGATTACGTAATTATGGAGGCTACCTATGGTAATAGAGTACATAATAAAAAATATTCGGATATCGAACAACTTATAGATATAATTTTAAAAACTACCAAGCGAGGAGGAAATGTAATTATTCCTTCATTTGCAGTAGGCAGAACACAGGAATTAATCTTCGAATTAAATCGCTTTTATGAAGAGCATTCAGAATATAAAAAAGATCTTGACGATATAATGGTCTATATTGACAGCCCTATGGCCACTTCAGCAACCGAAGTATTTAGAAGAAATGCACAGGTTTTTGATGATAATACTAAAGAGTACATATTAAATGGAGATAACCCCCTTGACTTTAAAAACCTAAAATTCACCAGAACCAGCGAAGATTCAATACAGTTAAACTTTGATCCGAAACCTAAGGTAATTATATCTGCCAGTGGCATGTGCGAAGCCGGCAGGATAAAACACCATTTAAAACACAACCTTTGGAATCCAAAATCAAGTATTGTTTTTGTAGGTTATCAGGCAGAGGGAACATTAGGGCGTTCGATTCTCGAAGGAGACAAGAATGTATCTATATTTGGTGAAAAAATTCATGTTGAAGCAGAGATATATAACATAGAAGGGTTTTCAGGGCATGCAGATAGAGATAGTCTATTAGCATGGCTAGGGGGTTTTCGTAAAATACCCAAAAAGATTTTCCTTGTGCACGGTGAAACAGATTCCAAAACTGAATTCGCGGAATATGTGAGAAACACCTTGGGATATGACTGCATACCTGTTCTTAGCGTATCAGAATACAGCTTGTCGAAGGATGTTGTATTTGATAAAGAAGATGCATATGAGAGACTTCTAACTGAGAAATCACTGCTAAGAATTAAGAGCAGAATATCTAAGGTGCATGACGATCTTGAAACGATTTTATACAATACGCATTTGGCAGTAGGCTCAGAACTATCTGCAGAGCAGATAGCCTTGATTAATAATATAATATTAGAGCTCGAAAAAAATACTATCAATTTAGGTTCTATCGTAACCAAAGAAGCGAGTCCTTATATGGAAAGTAGCAGTTGACAAAATCTGTCAACTGCTCAGACTGTCGACAAAGTCCGCTTTTTCAAGCGGAT
>JAAYHT010000262.1 GCA_012735285.1 Clostridiales bacterium
ATCTTCTAATTAGCACGCATATTCAATGTCAATGACTTTAATCTGAAAGTGATTCGTCTCTAAAATCTCTTCTAGGGTAGCCGTCTGTGTAAAGTCACAATTGATTTGAAAGATAGATAGTAATTCATGAGCCTTTTCTTTTAAATCTTCATACATATTTCTTCACCACATTTTGTTTTATTATAAACAACTATTGCGTAAATGTAAACTTAATTTGCTCTTATCATAATGAATTTGATATAATAAAAGGCATCAATGAATTGTAGGAGTTTTAATGAAAGCAGTAATCTGTGGTGTCAATTCCAAGTACGTACACTCTTCATTTACAGCATATACCTTAAAGGCAAACGTCGTAGTAGAGGGGGTAGAGTTGGATATCGTTGAGTTTTCGATCAACGATATTTCAGAGAATTGTCTGCGTAATCTCTACAAATACAAAGCAGATGTCTATTTATTCCCCGTCTATATTTTTAATATCCTTTATTTGGCGCGCATATTCTCAAATTTGAAAAAGGTACTGCCCAACTGCTTAATTGTTGCAGGTGGCCCTGAGGCGGAATACGGCGTTGAAATCTTCATGAGAAAGCATTGCAGCGTTGATATCGTTGCAAAAGGAGAAGGGGAGCTGGTGTTGCCCTGTTTGCTTTCTGCCATACAAAATGGGGAAGAGTTGGATAAAGTCAACAATATTGCATACCGTAAAAACGGGCGTATTATATATACTGTAGAAAGTGGAGAAAGAATGAGGATGGATGAGCTCATCTTCGTTTACAACGAAGAAAACATCCAACGTTTCGACAACAAGATTCTCTATTACGAGGCCAGTCGCGGCTGCCCGTATCGCTGTATATACTGCTTGGCGGCCTTGGACAATACAGTTCGCTACAAGAGTCTTGATAAAATAAAAGAAGAATTAACCTTTTTTATCGACCATGAAGTTTCAGTGGTGAAATTCACAGATAGAACTTTTAATGCCAATGAGGAAATTGCAGCGGCAGTATGGCAGTTTATTAAAGAAAACAACAAGAAAACCATGTTTCATTTCGAGATTGCTGCCGACATTTTAACGCCCCAATTAATGACGCTATTAAAAGAAATGCCATCAGGATATCTACAGGTGGAAGCGGGCATCCAAAGTGCCAAGAAAGAGACATTGTTGGCTTCTTTGCGCAGCTCTGATTTGACAAAAATAGAACATAACTTAAAACAGATCGCAGGACAGGCAAACATTCATGTACACATAGATTTGATTGTCGGCTTGCCCTATGAGCGATATGACGATTTTAAAGCATCATTCAACTATGCCTACAATATTGGTGCCAATATGCTTCAATTGGGTTTTTTAAAAGTGTTGAAGGGTTCACCCATAGAGGGGAGGCTTGAAGATGGGGCGTACGTCTACGAAGAAGACGCGCCCTACGAAATCATCTCGAATAAGTGGATTTTATTTGAAGAAATCCTCCGCATAAAAGCGTTGGAATTTGTATTGGATAAGTATCACAATTCAGGAGACTTTTTTCAAACACTGCCCTACATCATCAAGACGTTTTATG